>JBFMDG010000103.1:0-14235 GCA_040754135.1 Verrucomicrobiota bacterium | reverse complement strand
ACCTCATTTCCAGTTCATTGTGAAAATCAAAAAAGCTCTCATCACCGCCGCTGGACGGAACCAAAACCAGCTCCCGTTGCAAACGCTGGTGGATCGGGATGGCCAGCAGAAAACGGCGCTGCGCATCATTCTCGAAGAAGCGCTCAGCACGGGCATTGAACAGGTCTGCATCGTCGTTCGCCCGGGCGACGAATCCGCCTACAGCGCGGCGGCCGAGGAACTGGCCGGGCGTTTGCAATTCGTTCTCCAACGCGAACCGCTCGGCTATGGTCATGCCCTGCTCTGCGCGCGCGAATTCGTCGGCGCCGATCCCTTTCTCCATCTTGTCAGCGATCACCTTTATCTCAGCCACGAAAACCGGCGATGCGCCCAGCAACTGGTGGAACTGGCGGCGGCGGAAGATTGTTCCATTTCGGCAGTGCAGGCCACACGCGAAAGCCGGCTGCCGTACTATGGTGCGGTGGGCGGCAAAGGAATTCCGAATCGTTCCCGGCTCTATTTGATCGAGCGCGTGCTCGAGAAGCCGACCCCGACGGAAGCGGAGCAACAACTGATCGTGCCCGGGTTGCGTGCCGGGCATTATCTCTGTTTTTTCGGCATGCACGTCCTCACGGCGTCTGTGCTCGAGGTGCTGGCCGAAAAGTTGGCGCAGAGTTCTGGCGGACCCGTTCCACTGTCGAGTGCCCTGGCTGCCTTGGCCGGGAAGGAACGCTATCTCGCCTACGAACTGCCAGGCCGCCGTTACAACATTGGAGTTAAGTTCGGCCTTCTGAACGCGCAACTCGCCTTCGCTCTCGATGGCAACGACCGCGAAGAAGTGCTGGCGCAACTCGTCGAACTCCTCGCCCTCCGTTCCCAGCGCAGTGGCGGTTGAACCGTTTGTCATTTCCCATGCCCGGCCAACTCATCTCAATCATCACGTCTGCCGATCCTTCCGTCCGCAACCAATCGCTCGATCAATTCTGCCAGGCCGCGTCCCATTCCGAACTCCTGCGCGAGGCCGGCGAGTTGGAAGCATTTCGCCGGCGCAGTCAGAATTTGTATGAACGGGTGCGGGCGCTCTTTTTTCTCTATGCCATTCACCGGTTTCATTTGCCGCTCAAAGCCGGTGTTAAAGCGCAAGGCAAAATTCCCTTCAACGGTTATGAGCACCTGCTCGAACGGCGGTTCGAGGAAGCCATTGCCGTGTTTCTCAGCGCGCAAAACAGTCATGGCCCGAATGACTCCATCTCCAGCGCCCTTGCTGCCGCGTACCACGACCTGGCTTTCCAAACACTGGCCGATCAGGTGCGTCGCAGTGTCCGATCGGTGCGCGGCAATCAGTGGATGTTTCGCGTCGGCCACCCCTCGGACCAGCCTTTGCGCATCCGCCCGGAACTGCTCGACCGTTTCTCGGTGGATGGAGCGTTTCCAATTCTGCGTGAGTTGACGCCTGTGCGCATGGATCTGACGCACAGCGCCTGGAGCGACATTTTTTTCCTCGGCATGGATTTTCCGGAAGGCGCGCGCGTCCTGAATGTATCCATCGATCTGTGTGTCAAAGGGCGCGATGCATCGCCTCGACCTCCGGTGGAAGCTTACTTGCGCGTCATCGATGAACCGGTGCTGCGGCTGGCGAGTGTCGATCTGGGCGCGACGGCAGATTTAACCGAGCTGTCCGATGTTTTCAATTTCGCCAAGGATTATTTGGGACTTTTGAAAGCGGCGGTCATCGCCTCGGGCATTGTGCCTCCCGGCATTGAAGGATCGAGCCATCGGCTGGTGGATTTGCTGGCGCGATTGGTTGGACCGGGGCACGGCCTCGAGATCGTCAGCAGCGTCAACAACATTCCCAAAGGGTCAAGGCTGGCGGTTTCGACGAATCTGTTGGGAGCGTTGATTGCGGTTTGCATGCGGGCGACGGGGCAGGCGAAGTCGCTGACCGGCCCATTGAGCGAAGAGGAACGCCGCATCGTGCTGGTGCGCGCGATATTGGGAGAATGGCTCGGTGGCTCCGGCGGTGGCTGGCAGGATTCGGGCGGCATTTGGCCGGGCATGAAACTGATTCAAGGCGTCCTGGCCAGCCAGGGCGATCCTGAATTTGAAATCAGCCGCGGCCGCTTGCTGCCCAGCCATAAGATTCTGGACGCGTCGGAAGCGCCGTCGGAAGCGCGGCGCAAGCTTCAACACAGCCTGGTGCTCGTTCATGGCGGTATGGCTCAGAATGTGGGCCCCATTCTCGAAATGGTGACCGAAAAATATTTGCTCCGTTCCGAAGCCGAATGGCAGGGACGGCTTGAAGCCATCGGAGTGCTCGAGGAAATCATGGCCGGATTGCGCGAAGGCGACGTGCAGCGAATCGGGGCGGCGACGACGCGGAATTTTTTCGGGCCGATTCAGACGATCATTCCGTGGGCGAGCACCTATTTTACGGAGCGCTTGATCGACCAGGCGCGCGCCGAATATGGCGAGGCCTTTTGGGGATTTTGGATGCTGGGCGGCATGTCGGGAGGCGGCATGGGTTTCATGTTCGCGCCCGAGCATCAGAGAGAGGCTCAGGCGCGGCTGCTGGAAATGATGATGCAATTGAAGCGGGATTTGCAACATGCGCTGCCTTTCGCCATGGATCCGGTGGTGTACGACTTTTCGATCAATGAAACCGGGACTCGCGCGGAATTGCTGCGCGATCACGAAGCGTTGCTGCCTCCGAACTATTACGCGCAGATCGTGCCCGATTTGTTGCGGGCCGATATCCGCAAGCTGTCGCCGCTGCGCCGCGCCGAGCTCGACAAATTCGGCGCCGCCTGCCGCGTCCGTCCGGAATTGAGCGGCATGGTGCAAATTCTTTTCGATCGATTGCTCCCGTCGGTAAGGCCGCAAGGCGCCGGGACCCAATCGCTCAACGGCCTTCTGGAAGCCCACGGTTTTGATCCCAAACAGCACGAACAAATACGCGCCGATCTGAAAAGCGGAAGGATCGGTCTCGCGCAAAATCGGCTGCCGGCCAGCGCCAACATTCGCGACGTGGAACCGGAAGATATTTTCGATGCGACGAGGCCGTTGCCAGAATCCTTTCGCGACCGCGGCTTGGCTGCGTTGCGCGATGGCGCGGTGGCGGTAGTCAGTTTGGCGGCGGGCGCAGGCACACGCTGGACGCAAGGGGCGGGCACAGTGAAAGCGCTCCATCCCTTCTGCAAAATCCAAGGATGCCATCGGACATTCATCGAGGTGCACCTCGCGAAAAGCCGCCGCATCAGCCGTTTGACGGGCGTGGCGTTGCCACATGTTTTTACGACGAGTTATCTCACGCACGACCCGACGGAGAAATTCCTCGCCGGCCGGAAGAATTACGGTTACGCCGGGCCGCTGCTGCTTTCGCCGGGGCGCGCCGTGGGCTTGAGGCTGGTGCCGATGATCCGGGATTTGCGTTTTGCCTGGGAAGAAATGCCGCAGCAAATGCTCGATGAACAAAAGCAAAAGGTTCGCGAGAACCTCCACGCCGCCTTGATGCATTGGGCCAGGCAAGCTGGCGAAGGAAGCGATTACACCGACAATCTCCCGCTGCAATGCCTGCATCCCGTCGGCCATTGGTACGAAGTGCCGAATCTATTGCGCAATGGCGTGCTGCTTCGTTTGCTCGAGCAACGCCCAAATTTGCAATGCCTGATGCTGCACAATATCGACACGGTCGGCGCGGACGTTGACCCGGCGTTGCTTGGATGGCATTTGGAATCGGAGGCCTGCTTGAGTTTCGAAGTGATCACGCGCCGGATCGATGACCGCGGTGGTGGGCTGGCGCGGGTCGATGGCCGTGCGCGTCTGGTGGAAGGGCTGGCCATGCCGCGCGAGGAGATCGAGTTTGACCTCTCCTACTACAATTCCATGACCACGTGGATTCAAATTGACCGATTGCTGGCCGCGTTTGGATTGGAACGCGGCGATCTGAACAACGCCGAGAAAGTCACCACCGCGATACGCCAGCTTGCTTTGCGGCTGCCGACCTATGTCACTTTGAAAGAAGTCAAAAAGCGTTGGGGCCATGGGCAGGAGGACATTTTTCCCGTCACCCAATTCGAAAAGCTCTGGGGCGACATGTCGGCGTTGCCCGAAGTCGATTGTCGATTTTTGGCGGTTCCGCGATGGCGCGGCCAACAATTGAAAGATCCGGCTCAATTGGACGGCTGGCTGCGGGATGGTTCGGCGCGTCATCTGGACGCGATCTGCGCATGGGAATGAACTGAATGAACTGCGATTCGGGCTTGTTCCCCGCCGCGCAAACGGTAAGATCGCGTTTGGATGCGAGTTCCCACCAAAGAGGCGTTGCTCTCGCGGCTGCACTATTCGCCGTTTCTCCGTCTGCTTTTGTTAGGCGACGTGTGGGTGCGTCTCGCCATCCTGATCGCTTTGGTGGTTGGAACCGGTCTGGTTTTGCTCCTGGGCGAATTTTGGACAGTCACTCCGCCTGGTTTTTCTCCGAGAATTAAGATTACTGGGCTTGATTATTTTCAGGCCAAAGCCTTGCAACGCTCCGCTCGCCGCGCCCAACTCGAGAACCGCTATGACACCGCGCTTTTTGCCTGGCGATCCGCATTGGCAAATCATCCGGGCGATCTCGAATCGCTCCGCGGTTTCCTGCGCACGCTGATCGAAGCGCCGGAAGTGCAATCGTTCGCCAGCGTCGCCACCCATCAATCGATCTGGCTGCTGCGGCTCACCCAAACAAACCTGAGCGATCTCGAATTGTTCGCCAATGTCAGCGAAAGGCTGCAATCCCGGGAACTCGCCGCGCTCACCATTGAATCGCATGCCGGCGCGCTCACCCCGCCGCTCGAAAAATTTCTGCTCCGCTTTTATTTCGATCAAAATGAAATGGAAGCGTTCGCGACCCGCTGGGAGCGCCGACAGGATCGCAACCCGGACACGGAGTTGGGTTTGTATCGGGTGGCCTACGATGCCGGCTGGGGACCGCGCCATGGCCGATTGCAAGCACGCAAGGTGTTGCTTTCTCACCTGGACTTGCCGGAGTCGAAGACATTGGCGACGCGTTTGTTGCTGAGAGTGGCGTTTGAAGAAAACGACCTCGCCGCGTATGAAAAGTATCTGGCGTCTCTGGTGCAAAGTGGGCTCGATCAATTTGCCGAACACCTGCGGCTGTGGAAGTTGATGGCCGCCGCGGGGCAAAAAGAAACCGCGCTGAACCTGGCCGGCCAATCGTCAAAACGCCCGGAAAAATTGGAAGAAGTGAATCAGTTGGCCGTCTTTTTCGCGCAATGCGAACAGTTCAAGGAAAGTGTCGCGTTGTTTGAAACGCACTCCCCTGCGCTGGGCGCCCACCCGCAATTCTGGATTCATTTCGCCGAGCGCCTGATCGAAGCCAGGCAATGGGAGGATCTGTTGCAATTGGCGTTGACCATTCGCACGCAAGATCATCTCCAGAGCACCCTCCCCGGTTTCAGCCATTTTATCGAGGGATTGAGCGAGTTGCGCCTGGGACGATCGGCTCTTGCCCAGTCTTCGTTTGAAAAAGTCATGGCTGCGGAATTTGCGAATGCCGGGCTCGCGCTGCGCGTGGCTCGAGGTTTGATCGAGGCGAAACAGCATGCCATCGCCAAAAACGTCCTGCTAAAATGGCGCGCTGCCCTGCCTTCGGATTATACATTTTGGCTTTTGCTGTTCGCCGCCGCTGACGAGACGAAAGATGTCCCGCTCATGCTCGAGTCGAGCGAACGGGCCTACGCCTTGCGTCCGGCCGATCCCGTCGCCATCAATAATCGCGCCGCCACGCTGCTGATTGCGCGGGAGAAACCGGAGGAAGCCGTGCGGCTCTCTCTCATCTTGCTGGCCAGGTTTCCCAATTCGATCATCGCGCGCATCAACCATGGCGCGGCACTGCTGATAAACAACCGGGTGCCCGAAGCGGAAATGCTCTTGCAACAAGTCCCAACCAATCACTTTACGATGGCGGAGCGCAGTCTTTATCATTTCGATTGGTTTGAAATCTGTCTGAAGCGAACCGACCCCGCCGAAGCGGAACGCCACGCGCAAATGATTGATCCCGATTTTTTATACCCTCCGCAACGCACCTGGTTTTCGGAAGCGTGCGCGCGGCTCGGATTGACGCTTCACAAAAGAAATTGAAAAAGGCGGCCGGGGCCGCTAATGGGTGGGCCCATCCATGCCGCCAACTTCCATCAGCATCGTCATTCCCGTCCACAACCAGGCTCGCTACATTTACCGCGCAGTGGCGAGCTGTTATTGGCAACTCGGACCGTTGGACGAAATTCTGATCGTCGATGATGCTTCGACAGATCTCGAAGGCGGGCGCGGCGGAGTGGAACCCTTTCTGGATCGCTCGACCTGGCTGATTAACGAACGGAATCGCGGCGTCTCGTTCAGCCGCAACCGGGCCATTCAAAACTCGCAAAAGGAGTGGATCAAATTCCTCGATGCGGACGATGTGCTCGCGCCGTTTGCGTTGAACTGCTTGCATCAAGCTCCGGAATTGCCCGACCACATTCAGGTCGTGACCGGCGGCTGCCACCGAGTGATTAACCATCGCCACTGCGATTTTCTGACCGGCGCCGAGGAAGCGTTGCAATGGATTCGATATACCAATCCGATTTTGCCGAGCGCCACTTTTGTGCGGCGGCGCGCTTTGCTCGAGGTCGGGTTGTTCGATGAACGGATCGATTTCGAAGAGGACTGGGATCTTTGGCTGAAATTGCACGAGCGATTTGGGCGCGACGCTTTCGCGGTCACTGACCAGCCGATTTGCTTTTATTGGATCGAAGCTCAGGATCGCGAAATCGCTCAAGGCAAACGACAGGGTCTGGTCGATGGCTTGCCAGTTCGGGAGTATTTCCGGAAACGTTACGGCGCTGATCCCAAATGATGGAAGCGCCGTTGTGGCTGGTCAGGTTGCGCTCTTTTCCAGATGCTTGGCCAGAGCCTCCTGACTCCGGGCAAACACTTCCTGGTGCAGCGAATTGCCATGGGCATCCATGGTGACAACGGCCGGGAAATTCTCGACTTCCAATTCCCAAATCGCTTCCGGCGAGCCGAATTCCTTCAAAAAGTAAACGTTACGAACTTTTTTCACACACTCGGCCAGGACTTGGGCCGCGCCACCGATGGCATGGAGATAAACACAACCAAATTCTTTGCACGCCGCCAATGTCCGGTCGCCCATGCCCCCTTTTCCAATCACGCCGCGCACGCCAAAGTCGCGGATGATCTGGCCTTGATAAGGTTCCTCGCGGATCGAAGTGGTTGGCCCCGCCGCCGTCACTTTCCAGTTTCCCTGCTCATCTTTGATGACCACCGGTCCGCAATGATAGATAATGCCGTCGCGCAGACTGACTCCCGGTGGCAGCTTTCCTCCCTCGTGCAGAAACTTATGCACGGCATCGCGCCCGGTGAAAACGATGCCGGTGATTTCGACCGGGTCGCCCACTTTCAAGCCGCGCACCTGATCTTCCGTGAATGGAAAGGTAAGTTGGGTCATACGATTTCTTCAGCCTAAAACTCGTTTTTGAACCTTCGCACGAATGAATGCCTTCGCCCGCAATCCACGCCGAACCGGACCGCTCAACTCAATAGAGCCATCGGCTAATGGCGCCGGCCGCGTCGAGCGTCACGCCTTGACGCCGGTAAGCCCAGCACATGTAACTCACGCTCACAAAAAAAGAGGCGGGCAAACGGTTGAGCACGCAGATTTTCACGCCGAGCAAAGTGGTTCGCCCGCCAAATCCCATCGGGCCGATCCCGAGATCATTGGCCGTTTTCAAAATCTCTTGCTCCAATGCATCGAGGTCCGGATGAGGGTTCCGATCCTCGAGCATGCGGAGAAATTGCCGTTTGGAGAATTCGTAGCCGGTGGCGCGATCGCCACCGATGCAAATGCCAAGGATGCCGGGACCACAACCTTTGCCTTGCGCCTGATGCACGGCATCGAGGATCACTTTGCGGCAGCCATCGAGGTCGCGATTTGCGTGCAGCTTTTCGTTCGGCAAGGAATATTGCGCGCCCACATTTTCGCAACCGCCACCCTTCAACACGAGCCGCACCTGCACCTCCGGCGATCGATGGGGATGAAAATGAATCGTGGGCGAACCGGGCCCGACATTGGTGCCGTCGTTGACTCCAGTGATCGAGTCCACGGAGTTTTGGCGCAGGTAACCTTTCCTGGTCGCTTCCCGAACGGACTCGCGCGCCTGATCTTCAAATTCGATTTGATCGAATCCGGTGGGCGCATCGACATAAAAGAGAATGCTGCCCGTATCCTGGCAAATGGGCTGCGACTTTTTTTTGGCGAGTTCGATATTGCGCTCGATGATTTTTAGAGCGGACTCGGCAATGGTTTCTTTCTTCTCTTTTTCCAGCGACGCCAAAATCGCTTTTTGCACGTCATCGGGAATTTCCGCTGAAGTGCGCCGGATGAGTTCAAGCAACGACGAACGAAGCGCGTTCATGATCGAGACCGTATCGAGTGACTGCGGAAGTGTCAACGAGCGGCAAGACGCGAGATCGCGCGCATTTTTCCGTGGCCAAGCGTGCGGCTGCTCGGTACGCTGCGGCCTTATGACAGAGTGCCGTGTGCCGAAGCCGAAAGTATGGCCTTTTTTGGTGAGTGATCTTGTACTGCTCGTGACTGCTGGTTTAATCGTTTTTCTTAACCCATGGCCGCTCAGCCCGGTTTCCCTGGCCGGCACGGTTGTTTGCGTCGCGCTGGGCGCATGGCTGCTTATCATTCCTTTTGTCCTCGAGTACCGCGCTTCCATTCGCCTCACCGAGGCCGATCATCTGGCCAACGTGGTGCAACAACTCGAGCATTTAAAACAACTTCAAACCCAGATCGCCGCCGCCACCGGGCAATGGCAAACCGTGCAGGATCATTGCGGCAAAGCCGTGGTCGCCGCTCGCGAAATTGGAGATCGCCTTGCCGCCGAATCGAAGGATTTTATCGCTTTTTTCGAGAAATCCAACGCCAGTGAAAAAGCCCACTTGCGCCTGGAAGTCGAAAAACTTCGCCGCGCGGAAATGGACTGGATTCAGGTGGTGGTCCATATCCTTGATCATGTCTTCGGACTTCACCAGGCCGCGGTCAAAGCAGCGCAACCCCGAGTGGTCGCGCAACTCGCGCAATTCCAGCAGGCTTGCCGGGAGATCGCACGGCGGGTTGGCTTGGTCCCTTTTGCCCCGGTCCCTGGTGATCCATTGGATCCCATGATCCATCAGTGGAGCGAACCAAACGAACCACCGCCCGGGGCAAGCGTGGCTGAAACGCTCGGTCAAGGAATCAATTACCAGGGACAACTGCTGCGCAAAGCAATGGTGTTGCTGAAAACAGACACGGCCAAACCGGAAAAGAGCGCGCCCGCCGAACAGGAAAAGAGCTCGGACCAACTGGCGCTTTACTAAGCAGACCACGGGAGAGAGCACCGTTTCTTGTTCCGCATTTGTTGGTCAGGTCAGTCAGCTCCGTAAGAGCCTGTCTGAAGATTTCGTGGTTCCTGCGGCGAGGGCTTTTGGCCATGGCCAAGGTGGCTTCGCACAACTCAAACTTACTCTGCCCGATCAACAGCGACCCAAAATCACCTCAAGATAAATTCCAAAACAGGATCCGCTGTAGTGAAGACTTGCCAGATGCTTCCCTTGATTAACCACTCCGAGAGGCTCGAATCCGCGAAGTCAGGCTAGACTAAGCTAAGGCGCCATATGTTCCTTTGAAGCCGACAAGGGCGCTACATGGAACGTATTTTTCGTGGCCAGAAAATGCAGCCAGCATCTTGCGACCGGCCGGCGGTAAATTCTTTCCAGCGCCAGGGCGTACAGTTGAATCTGACTCGCGTACATTCGCACGCGCTCTTCCAGCGCTTCCCCATGCACATCGTCGGTCTTAAAATCCAATACCCAGATGGCTTCCGGCAGAATGACAGCGAGATCGACGACCCCTTGCACTACGACAAATTCTTCAGCACCGCTCGGGTTTGGTAATGGAGAAATATTCGTGGATGCACCGGGGATCGAGAAGGCAATTCGGGAAAGCTGATCGAGCTCGGCACGTGAAAACCGAGCCGTAAACGCGAGTTCGCGATGAATGGAATCCGCTTGTTGCAAAATCTCGCGACCGGGATCCGAATTCCAAAAATGCCCAACGGCATCCAGATCGAGGAGCGCAATTTCCTCCGCGGTGAACACGCCCGCGTGGCGCAACTTTTCGGCTTGCTGCTGGAGTTCCTGGATCGAGGCCAACTGCGCGAGATCGATTCGTTGGAGGAACTCATGGTGCAACGTTCCAATTTCTGCAGCCGACGTTTCCACTCGCGGCTCCGCCTCGTCTGGCCGCGAGCTTGCCGGCATTCCCTGTTTTTTTCTTGCCGCCGGTCCGCCGGCCTTTCGGCGGCGCGTAAAATCGAACAGGGTCCCGGCATCCTCCTCGAAACTTTCCATCCAGCGCCGGCGCAAAACGGTGACAGAAGTTTTGGCAGGTTCGCGCACCGCCCAGTTGAAAGGGTATTTCCATGAAAACGGCTCGAGCAATTGCGGGATGGATGCGGGATCTTCGATGAGTTCGACCGGCATTGTGGCATTGGCTGAAAGTTCGACGGACAAATCTTTGTCGCGCCAGATTTGCCACGAAACGAGAGCGCTTTTCCCATGGCCATGCTCGATCCAATCGTGCGTCCCGGTGAGTTGGGGCAGCAACGGTCCGAGCAGATCGAGGAATTGGTTGGCCGCGACAATTTGCACGGCGGTCAAGTGAGTTGCTTCCTGGCTCCAGGAAGCTTTTGCCCTCCGCCCAGACGCGGTGCCCGTCAAAAGCAGTCGCTCGCTGGCGCGAGTCATCGCCACATAAAGCAATCGGATTTCTTCACCGATGGTTTCGCGTCGCTGCCGTCTCGCGGCCAGCCAATGCGGCAAGCTCGGATAGCGCTGTCCCGTGTGGGGAGGCTGAATCTTTGGGCAGAGGCCGTACTGCGGATCGAGAATAATTTCCGAAGCAAGGTCGGACAAATTGAAACGCGTGCCCAATCCGCCAAAAACCACCACAGGAAATTCCAGGCCTTTGCTGCGATGCACGCTCATCAACCGCACGGCATCGGTGGCATCGAATGCCACCGGCTCGCCTTCGAGCGCGGCCTCCTGTTGCGCTTGCACATAATTCAAAAAGCGAAATAAACCCTGGCGTTGAAACTGATCGAATTGCCGCGTTAATCGCAAAAGGCGTTGCACGTTGGCTGATTGCTGGGTTCCGCGCGGTTGCGCTTCGGTCCATGCTTCGTACTGCGTTTCATCCAGCACAGTTTCCAGGCAATGCGACAATGCTCCCTGGCGTGAGAGCTCCCGCCAGCGCGCATACGATTGGAGAAAGGCGGCCACTTTCGGCCGGGCTGAATTCATGGCCGCTCGGATTGAATCGTCGGAACCCGCCACCACTAGCGCTTCGAATTCCCGGTGAAAACGCCGCATGGCCCACCAGTAACGCCCTTTGCGCTGCGCCAGGCGCACCACCGCCAGTTCATCGGAAGTCAATCCCACCAACGGAGACCGCAAGGTGGCGACGAGCGGGATGTCTTGAAGCGGATTATCCAGCACTTGCAACAGGCTCAGCAAATCGGTGATTTCGAGGCTGTCGAAAAAACCGCCGCGCTCGACTGCCAGCGGCACTCCCAGTCGCGCGAATTCCTTGGCGAAGATTTCCGCTTTCGCGCGAAGCGAGCGCAGGAGAATGACGATGTCCCCATAAGTTACCGGTTTCATTTCGGGCCCCCTCCGAATTAGCAGACCGGATTCCTTCAGCGCTCGAACACGCAAGGCTACCATGCGCGCTTCTTTTTCCGCGCTGTTCAAATCATCCAACGCCTCTTCCATGTCCTCCTCGTCCTCATCATCGCCCTCGAGGCAGAGATGCACCTCCACTCGAGGCGCTGGATCGGTGGTGCGCATCCAATCTTCGCGTGTCTCTGGAGAACCGACGACCAACCGCGCTGAAGCAGGATAATCGACGCCGCCGATTTCCGAGCGGAACAAAGCGC
This sequence comes from Verrucomicrobiota bacterium, assembly GCA_040754135.1. Classification (GTDB taxonomy): domain Bacteria; phylum Verrucomicrobiota; class Verrucomicrobiia; order Limisphaerales; family SIBE01; genus JBFMDG01. Next base: position 2,218 of record JBFMDG010000103.1, on the reverse strand, counting down.
TGCACACCAGGTTCACCACGTCCAGCAGGGCTTCGTGGCTGCGAAAGTTTTCGGACAACGGAAGGACCTGGCCCGCTCCGTGTGGTTGCAGCCACTCGCGGGCGTATTGCTGAAATATCCGCGGATCAGCGAGACGAAAGCGATAGATGCTTTGCTTCACGTCGCCAACAAGGAACCGATTGCCGGAAGGCGCGGACGCGCCGAGCGCGGTGATGATCTGGTCCTGGGCGGCGTTGATATCCTGGTATTCGTCCACAAAAATGAACTGCAGCCGATCGCGCCACTGTTGCGCGATCTCGGTGAGTTGGCCGGTAGTGCGGTCGCGCAACAACGCCAGAGCGAACTGTTCCAGATCCTGAAAATCGACAGCGCCCATTTCACGTTTGGCGGCGGCAAACGCGGCCGAAAATTCGCGCGTAAGCTCAAGGAGCGTGGTCATTTGTCCGCGCACCCATTCCCAATCCTGCACGAGCGGGTCAATTCCCCCTTCCCCACATTCCGCGAGCGATTTTAGAAAGGCGGCTTCTTCGAAGAATTTTTCGAATGGTTTGCGAGCGGCCTTGGTGGGCCAATCTTCATAACCGCTGAGGATCCGGGCGCAGGTCTGAGCCGCTTGAGCTCGCGTAAACGGATCGCCGAGATCGCGCAGGGCTTGGCGACAGGCCAGCAAGTTGCCCAGGTTCAACGCGCCATTTTCAAGGATGCCGAGCCATTCGTCTCTCCATTGCGCGATGCCCTCGAGCAGCCAGGGCAGCCAATCGCGAGGTTGAGGAGATTCGAAGAGAGCCTGCTCTTCATGAAACCAGCGTTCCGGATCGGGCAAACTTTGGGCATAAGCATGCAAACGCAGCACAAGTTGGCGGATCGGCCCGTCCCAACCGCCGTTGCGTTGCCGCAACAGCGCCTGAACCGCCTGGTCAAACAAGTCTTCCCGGGCGTAATGCTGGCGCAACAATTGATCAAGAACTTCCTCCGCCAGGATGCGAGCCTCCGCCTTGTCGAGCACCATCAACTGCGGATCAAGTCCGAGCACGAAAAAATGCTGCCGCACCAGTTGCAAACAAAAGCTGTGAAGAGTGCCGATGGGCGCGGCATCCAACAACGCCAGCTGTTCTTGAATCCAGCGGTTATTCGGAGCAGCGGCGTGGCGCTCGAGCAAAGCCGCGCGCAGCCGCGCCCGCATTTCGGCAGCGGCCGCCTCGGTGAACGTCACGAGCAACATCCGATCGACCGGCACCGGATCCGTCGCGGCCAGAATGCGCGCAAGGCATCGCTGCACCAGCGTGCTCGTCTTGCCCGAGCCGGCAGCGGCCTGCACCAGCACATTGCCTTGCGCCTCGATCGCGATCTGTTGAGCAGGAGTCGGCAGCGGCATCTTCAAGACTCCTTCTTCAAAACCCGGAATCGATGTGTCCAGGGGTCGATTCGACAGATGGATTGATAATCACAATGCTGGCAAGCTGTCTGCCCTTTCAGATACGGATCGATCGCAATTTGCCCCTGAAAAATACGACGCCCCATTTCCTTCAACCGCTGTTCGACAAGCCTCAGCATTTCCTCGAATCGATCCGGATCCAGCAGATCGGCAAATTTCTTGTCCGGCCTTCCTTTGGCCGTGACGCGATATGAAAATTGGCCGCTCCCTCCATTTCCAGCCTGGCGATCGAGCAGCGATAGAGCTCCCAGATTGAACCGGCCGGAATGGGCAAAGGCTTTCTTTCGCACCTGATCTGCATCCGCCAGAACTTCCGCGCGATTTTTGCCGCCTTTGAATTCGCCGCGCAGACTGACATAAAACACGCCCGCTGGCAGCAAAGACTCAACCCCGAGAGTTTGTTTTAGCGACTCAAGCTGACAGACCACGGCCAGGTAAGAGGGAAGTTGAATCTGAACGCCGTTAGTCATGAGCACCGGATCGATTCGTCTCGAACGCGACTTGTAATCGATGACCACACACCAAATCTGGCCTGATGCTGCATCCACGGCCAAATCGATGCGATCGATTTTGCCGCGGAACAGCATTCGATGAGCGTCATCGAGCGGGAGAATCCAAGGACCGTGCGGATCGTGTTCCGTCCCGAAAGCCACTTCCACGGCGGCCGGATTGAAATCGTAGGCCGCATGCATCCAATGGATGATCGATTCGACAAAATTCTGGAGCGATTCGGTGAGGCTTCGCATCGTGAAGATGTTTTCCCGCGTGGAGAGAAACAATCCC
>JBFMDG010000102.1:0-14272 GCA_040754135.1 Verrucomicrobiota bacterium | reverse complement strand
TGGTCTGGGGCGGTGAGGGCGATGATTGGATTTTTGCCGGACGCGGTCTCGGTGACGAGATCCACGCGGGAGACGGTGCGGACACAGTTTACGGTTCACACGAAGGCAACGATTTAATTTTTGGCGACGCCGGCCGCGATCGCATTTACAGCCAAGGAGGCTCAGACGAAGTGTTCGGTGGCGCGGATGATGATGATTTGAATGGCGGCATCGGAACCGATCGGCTCCATGGCGAAGGCGGTTACGATGAGATCGATGGCGGCGGAGGTGCGGGCGACTCGCTCTTCGGCGGGGGCGACAGCGACCACCTGCATGGATCGGACGATGGAGCGGATTTTCTCGATGGCGGCGCGGGGGACGACACGCTCTTCGGCCGCGGCGGAAACGACACGTTGAATGGTTCCATGGGCAACGACCGACTGCACGGCGGCAACGGAGATGACACGTTAAATGGCGGAGAGGGCAATGACCTGCTGTTGGGCGAGGGCCATCACGATCATCTTTACGGCAATGCGCTCGCCACTGAAGGCGCGACCGATGAAGTCGATTACCTTTACGGCGATTTCGGAACCAATGGCAACGAAGCAGACGCCGGCGCTGATCAACTGTTCGGCCAATCCGGAAACGATTTCCTCTTCGGAGAATCGGGCGATGATCTGCTCGATGGCGGCCCGGGTGAAAATCAAATCGACTTTGGGAGCGGCGAGGGCGCCAATCCTTTGCAATTCGTCGCGCCGCCGCCCACCGCGAATCCCGAATTGCAGAGCGGGCTGAACTTGATCGCAGTCGACAGCACTTTGCCCGCGGGTACGCCTGATCCAGGGCGATGGGGCGAACTGATGGGCTCGGCCACAGGATTCGGTTTGAGCGGCGATGCCGGACTCTCCATTGAACCCTCCGTCGCTGTGAACGCGAATGGCGCAGTTTTCGCCGCCTGGGCGGACAGTCGTTACGGCAATTTTGAAATCTATGTTGCCCGCTACCTCGCCGGAACTGGCTGGCAACCCCTCGACGGCAGCGCCTCGAATGGCGGCATCAGCAACACCGCCACCTCTTCGCGGCGCCCCAGCATCACAGTCGATGCCAATGGTGATCCTGTTGTGGCGTGGACCGAAATCACGCCGGTGCGAAGCGACATTCGCGCTGCGCGTTGGGATTCGGCGAATGCGCGCTGGATCACGCTGGGGGCGAGCGTGAGCGCTTCGGGCGTTGCCGATTCAGCCCAGATTCAATATGGGCAGGACGCTCCGGTGATCGCATGGCTCGACCGCGCTTCCGGTGCGTCGAACATTTTTGTGGCGCGATATGACGGCAATGAATGGCAGCCACTGGCCGGCTCGGCGGCTGGAACCGGTGTTTCTAATTCAACTGCGCCGGTGAGCGATTTCGCATTCGCGTCGAGCCACACCGCGCTGGCGGTCGCCTGGTCGCAAGCCGTCGGAGACCAGCGTGAAATTTACGTGAAGGAATTCCGCGCCGGCGTTTGGCGTGAACTGGCCGGCAGTGCTTCCGCCGGAGGGATCAGCCATAACAGCGGTGACAGTCTCTCACCCACACTTGCCTACGCGGATGAAGCGCTCTTCGCAGCGTGGCAGGATGACACGAGCGATTTCCGTGAGATTTACGCCATGCGATGGGATGGCAACGCCTGGACTGCCGCCGGTCCGGATGCCAGCCAAAACGCGGGCGTCTCCGCGTCTCGCGGTTATGCTGGCGCGCCTCGGCTCGCTCCGGCGGGCGCGGCGCCGCATCTGTTCTGGGTGGAAGACCGCTTGCAAAACCATTCGGGCGATGAACTCGTGCTCTACACGCAACGATGGACCGGCTCGAGGTTTGCAGAAATGGTGGCCGGCGATTCCTCAGAAATGGGACTGAGCCTCAACACACAATTCGCCACCGCGCCAGCCGCGATTGCCGATAGCCAGGGACGGCCCATTCTGGCGTGGACAGAAATGGCTCCGAGCGGACCGGAGATTTTCCTGAGGACAAATCCATTCAGAGAAACCGGCGCCGTGTTCATGGCCGACGCGACCCGTTCCGTGCAACAGATTCTCGACGCGAATGATTTGAACAACGGCGATGTGATTTATGTTTCGGGCGCACTGGCGTCCGGATTCAATGTCACCTCTCAAGACGCCGGCGTGCTCATCTACGGATTGCCCGGTGCGTCCATTGGCGGATTGGTTACGTTGACGAGCACGAGCGAAATCACCGTGCAACGCCTCCGATTATCAGGAGGAGTGCGCGTCGAAAACTCCACCAACATCGATCTGATCGAAAACGAGATCCTGGGCAGCGGCGCGGTCGTGAGCGCCGGTTCAAAGGTGCGGCTCGCCCATAATCAGATCAACGCGGCTCGCGGAGTGTCGCTGCAGGACGGAATTGACGCGGCGTTTCTCGAATTCAATGTCATTCGCGCTTCCGATCGCGGTCTGGTTCTGGGCGCTGGCGGCGCTGCCACCGTCCAGATCCGTCAAAACCAAATTTCCGGAGCGGGAACCGGCCTCGCCATCGAAGCAAACTCGAGCGGCTCGATAACCGGCAACGACGTGGCATCGTCCAGCACCGGTCTCACGATCAACGCGCGATTCACGGGCCAGATCGAAAGCAACTCGATCCACAACGCCGCGGTCGGAATCCGTTACGCCGCTCCCGCGACGCTCAGCGGCAATCGTGTCTTCAACAACACCACTGGCGTGCGGGCGACTTCGCCGACGCGCGAGACCGCGCTTGGATTCGTCGGAATCGCCGAGCCCAACCTCATTTTCAAAAACAGCATCGGTGTCGAAGTCACCGGCTGGATGCAACACCAACACGTATTTGAAAACGCCATTGGAGTGCAGGGCTCGGGCACGCTCGGGCCGATGGAAGATTTCAATCTGGCCAATCGCATCGAGAAAAATGGCGTTGGCGCTCACTTCAGCGGCACGATTCAATTCAATCTGTTCATTGGAAATGAGACAGCGATCGAAGCCCGGAGCGGTCAGCGCGTCTGGCACAACTTGTTTTCGCGAAACTCGCGGTTTGGCATTCACGCGGCCGGAGTCAATGATCTGCAGATTTTCCACAACACCTTTTACTCGACAGAAGGAGACAATCTCCACATCGGCGCGCGGCCTGGAACTCCTGAAAAACCGGAGGCGCCGTCGCCAATGATTGGTTCGAGCGAAATCGAAATCCGCAACAATGTTCTCTGGGCTGAGGGCGGCTTCGATTTGTTCGTGAGCAACGAGAGCCGCGCCGGTTTCTTCAGCGATCACAACCATTTGTTCGCAGCGCGCGCGGGTCGGCTCGTCTCCTGGGCCGTGCCCTTCGACGACATTCTCGATTGGCAGGCCGATGTGGCCCGGTTTGACCAGCACTCGATCGGACGGACCGCAGTCGATCCCGGCTGGGCGCGCCCGCAATTCGTCAGCCTCGCGCGGGATGACCTGCGCGTGCTCGATCTCGCCGCTGGCCAGCGGTTCAGCAGCCCCACCATCGATGCGGGCGCGGTGTTTCTCGATGCCGCCCAGCCGTCGAGCGGATTCAACAATCTGCTCAACAACCCGAGCTTCGAATCCGGTCTGGCCGGCTGGATCACCAATCCGGAGGCGACCGCTGGAATCATCGGCATTCCCGCCTATCACGGCGCAAACGGGTTCCGCGGCGGGCCGGTGGCAATTTCTTCGGCGACGCAAACGATCGCCCTTGCGCTTTCCGGACTCGCGCCCGAGCAACTCGATTCGCAGGATTACGTCCTGGTTTTTGGTGGACGCGTTCGCGCGGACACCGAAGTCGATGAGGAAGGGTTGCCGGTTTTGCCCGCTGACGCTCCGGTGGATGAGGGTGCGATCACGCTCACATTTTTAAACGCAGCCGGCGCTGCCATCGGCACACCGGTCACGTTGCGCGCGTTGAACACGCTCGATCGCTGGGAACTTCTCGGCGATCGCGTTCATGTTCCATTCGGCGCGCGGAGTGTGCGCTTTCATTTCGAAGTCACGCGGCGCAGCGGCGAGCAGGCCAACGCGCATCTCGACGGCGCGTTTGTGTATTTGCTGCGGGACACTCTCGCGCCGGATCTTGGCGCATTTGGTCACACGCCTGCCGAGCCGGCGCCGCCCGCGCAACCGCGTCTCGTTTTGCAATCGCCCGATCTCTACGTTGATTGGGAGCGCGATCTGCCGCACGAGATTCGCTGGATCTCCTTCGGCAATGACAGCGAAGCGCTCGTGCGCATCGATTTGTTCCAGGACACCGCCAGCGGCCCGAGGTGGCTGACGACCCTGGCGGATGGGACCGATGACGATGGCGCGTTTACCTGGATTCCAGCGAACAGCGGCGTTGCATACGGCACGCATGGATTGCGAATTCAACTGACGCTCGTCAACTTCCCGCACGCATTCACTCGCAGCACCGAACCGTTTTCCGTTCCTGAAAACACGAACACCTTTTTCGTAAACGACCGCGCCACGGACAACGATGAGTTCACTCAAGCCGCGGGTAACAATCGCGCCACGGGCAAATTGCCGGGCGCGCCGAAGCCGAATCCAGTCAATGTGCTTCGCACCTATTCGCTTGGCCCGGGCCAGACACTCTTTGTCGATCACGGCAATTACCTCCTCCATACTCCGGTGCTCATCTCGAACACGGTTGGCCTGGGCAATGATGAGGGATTCACCTTCACCGGGCCGGTCGATGCCGCGCGCGAGGCCCGATTCCGATTGGCCAATCCGCTCGAAATTCTGCCCGTGATCGAACTCAACAATGCCGACTTCGTGACGCTCGCGCATGTGTCTGCCGAGGCGGGGCGTCATGGTTTGCTTTTGCGCAACCAAAGCACCGGTTTTACCGGCCGCCACTTGTCTTTCACCCATCACAAGGCGGATGGCGTGCGGTTCGAAACGGATTCCGCGGCTCTCGAACTCGATCATGTCCGTTCGGCCAACAACGAAGGGAGCGGATTTTATCTGCTCGGTTCGGCGGAACGAATCACATTCTCGGATGCGCTGAACAACGACGGGTTCGGGATTTTCATTCGCGCCACCGCGCCGACGCTTATCGAAAACGCTCGCATCATCAACAACGGCCGCGATTCGCACGCCGAGGAAGAAGACAAACATCCGAATGCGGGTGGCGACGGCATCTGGGCCGAAGGACCCGTCACCGTGCGGCGCAGCACCGTGGCTGGCCACACGACGGAAGAGGATGTTCCTCCGCTGGCGGGCATTCGGCTCGTTTACGGATCGGCCGCGGAAGAAAACGTCATTTACGGAAACCAGATCGGCCTTGCGTCGCAACATGCCCACATTCGGGCCAACCGCATCTACGCCAATGAAAAGCTCGGCCTTTTCATCACCGGCGAGGCCGACGTCAGCCGCAACGTGATTTACTCGAATGCCATCGGCGCGGAACTCGATGAAGGTTTTCTCGGACGATTCGATCATAACCTCGTTTATGAAAATACCGGCCAATCCGAAGAGGGCGCGCCGCTGCCATCGGTGATTGTCTGGACCAGTGATTCGCCCGCAGTGGCACTGATCAACAACACGTTCTTTGAAAGCGAGGGCGCGGCGATTCTCATGAAGGCCGGCGCAAAAAATATTCAGCTGCGCAACAACATCATCTGGACGCAGGGAGGGCCGGGTTTGGATGTCGATGCCGACGCGCAGATCGGTTTTGTGAGCGATTACAATTTGCTGTTCGCCACCGGCGCGGGCCAGATTGGCCGCTGGCAGAACGTGGGCCGCGCGTCACTGGCTGCCTGGCGCAACGCCGCATTCACTGATGCCCACAGCTTGAGTCAGAATCCGAGGTTCGTGGACATGGACGGTGCGGACGGAGTGCTCGGATTCAGCAATGCCACGCAAGACGGGGGTGATGACGATTTCCACCTGCAAAGTCCGTTCGGAAGTTTCCATGGCAGCTCGCTCGCGCCCGTTCTCGATTCCGGAACGAGGCTGCCCGTTTTCCCGGCGGCCACGCTCGTGAACGACGCGTTCCAATCGCCGGGACTGGACCGCGGCGATGCGGCGGACGATGCCAGCGCTGAGCCGGCGCCAAACGGCGGTTATGTCAATCTCGGGTTCGACGGAGGCACGCCGCTCGCCTCGAAGAGCGCCGCCGAATACGTTTTGTGGCTTGAACCGGATGGAGGGGAAACCTTGTCGGCACGCCGCAATGTCACGCTTCATTGGCGCAGTCATGACCGGCTCGGCACCGTAACGATTGATTTGCTGCGCGGCGACAGCTCGACAACGGTGCTCTCGATCGCTTCGAGCACGGAGAACGACGGTGAATTCATCTGGCGCGTTCCCGATTCGATATCGGCGGGCAACGATTACCGCATTCGCATCACGCGCGGCGCCATCAGCGATACCAGCGGGCTATTCGAAATCACGGCGCCGATTGCCGTTTACTACGTCAACGATGGCGCGGTGGCGATCGGGGATTGGACCACTGCTCCGGGCAACAATGCCAATTCGGGCGTTTCCCCGGACGCACCGAAAGCCTCGATTCGCGCGCTGCTCGAGGCGTATGAACTCGGACTAGGCGACACGATCCGAGTGGATGCAGGCGTTTATGCGCTCTCGGCCAACATCCTCATCACCGCCGCCGATGCCGGAGTGAAGATCGAAGGTTTTCACGACAGCCGTTTTCCCGATCGCCTGACGCTGATCAACCGCGGCAGCACAGCGCTCGGCAGTTTTGCGTTCGAACTCGTGCAGGCTTCCGGCGTCACGCTCGACCGCTTGCACATCACCGGCGCGGAGTTTGGCGTCTTTGCGGCCAATGGCACGAACTCCGACGATGTCACTGTCAGTAATTCCAATCTGTTCGGCCATCGGGTCGCAGCCATCCATCTCGACAGCTCGAACGATGGCGCGCGCATCATCAATAACCAGATCAACGCTTCTGTTCCCGGCTCAAGCTCCGAACTCATCGCCCTGAAAGGAATAGTAGTGGAAGGCGCCGACGCGTTCGTGTCCGGCAATCAGGTGCAGGGCCATCTGGAGTCAGGCATTGTGGCTTTGGGCGCGCGCGCGCAAGTGATCGACAATGTTTCGTCCGCGAATCTGATTGCCGGAATTTATGCGGCCACCGACGACCCGTTCGGGCTGATTGTAGTTAAACAGAACCGCGTTCATGGCAATGGGCGCGCCGGAATTCAGGCTTCGGATTACGTACGCGTCGAGAGCAACACAGTGTTCGATCAGACAGGCCCGGGCGACAAAGGCATCGAGATTTTCGGCGTGGCGCAGGCCATCGGCAACGTTGTTTATGAGAATCACACTGGATTGTTCGTCGCTGGCAATGGCTCGGTGGCGCGTGCTAACCGTGTGTTTCACAATGCGAACGCCGGTCTTGTGGCCGAAGGCCGCTCGACCATTTCCGGGAATCAGCTTTACTCGAATGCGACGGGCCTGCGGTTGGCGCGCGCGTTTGATGGAGTGGTCGATCACAACCTGATTTATGCAAACCGCGCGATGGCGGTGCATGCCGAATGGTCGCCTGCGGTGGCCTTGAACGCCGTGCTCAAACAAAACACGATCGAACAGACCAACGGTGCGGCGGTTAAAATCGAATCGGAATCAGGCGCGTTCGAATTGCGCAACAATATTTTCCAGGTCCAGGGCGGACGCGCGCTCGAAGTGGCCGCGCGCAGCCAGCCGGGATTGCGCAGCGACTACAATTTGTTCCACCTCACCGGCGGTGCGGCGCTCGCCGATTGGGCAGGCGCGGAAATTTCCAATCGCATCGATTGGACATTTGAACTTGGGTTTGATCGCCACAGCCTCGAAGCCGATCCACGCTTCGTCGATCCCGATGGCGCGGACAATCTGGCGGGTTACATCGAGGCCACTCGCACGGATGGCGGGGCCGACGACGATTTTCGATTGCAGCCCGGCTCGCCCGCCATCGATGCTGGCGATCCGTTCAGCTATTATCTCGCGGAACCGGCGCCCAATGGGAATCGCGCGGACCTTGGCGCTTTCGGCAATACTGCGAATGCGACGCGCAGCGCCGCCGAGCGGGTCCACATTCTTTCGCCCGCCGGTCTGGAAAAATTCATCATCGGCCAGCCTGTCGAGGTGAGCTGGCAGACCAGCGGCTTCGGCGCGGAACGCGTCGTGGGCCTGATCAACGCCGGCGGCACAACCACCGGCAATTGGCTGGCCGATCACTACCGCATCGGAGGCAACACCGATCAGACCACCGCGAGCATCACGCGCAGCGGCGTTTTGAATCCCGCGCCAATGGAAGTTTATCAATCGAGTGCCGAAGCGCCGTCCGGCTCGGGCCGCTCGCTCCATTATGAGCTGCCTGTCCCTGATGGCACTTACATCGTGCGGCTCCATTTTGCGGAACCTGACCTCGTCGGAGTTGGCGCACGCCGTTTCGACATTCATTTGCAAGGCAATATTGCCGTCCCGTCTTTCGATATCGTCGCCAACGCCGGCGGCAATCGGAAAGCCTACGTGCGAAGTTTCACCGTCAATGTCTCGGGTGGAACCGGCTTGCGCATCCAGCTGATGAACCGCACCAACACGCCGGCGATCATTTCCGGAATTGAATTACTCGCGTCATTCCAGACGCCCACTCCGCCGGCGACGACCCACATCGAACTCTCTCTCGATGGCGGGGCGAACTGGAGTCCGGTTACGTCGGGAGTGGCCACGGATCGACTTGGCCGCGGCGCATTGCAATGGACGCCCACGCAGGAAAGCGCCGGGAACAATGCGTTGCTGCGATTGACGGCGAGCTCGGGCGACCGCACTGCTCGAAGCCAATCCCAGGCGTTCCTCATCACCCATGCCGGCCGCGAATACTTCATCAATGATGCCACCGTAAATCCGGGCGATTTGACCTTCGCTCCCGGTATGAACAGCAACAGCGGAAAAGATGCGGCGCATCCGATGGCCAGTCTGACGGCGTTGCTCGCCGCCTATCAGCTCGGCGCCGGCGATGTCGTGCACATCGATGCCGGACAATATCGAGTGATTCAAAATATCCTCCTCGATCAGGCGCAGTCCGGCTTACGCGTCGAAGGGGTGCGCGACGCGAATGTTCCTTCCCGCTCGACCACATTGAATCGCGGCGCGGCTGATTCCGGGAATGTTCTCTTCGAACTTCGCGGCGCCGGAGTGACGCTCGCAAACCTTAATCTTACCGGCGCCCGCAATGCCGTGGTTGCGAGCGGTCAGTTCGCCACGCCCGCCCTGCTCATTGGCAATCAGATTTACGGACAAAGCGGCACAGCCATCGACGCCGCAGTTTCCGGCCAGGGATTGGAAATCCGGGAAAATGATATTCGCGCCAACGCGGGCCATGGGATGGTTCTGAGCGGCACCGTGCGCGCCATTGGCAATTGGGTCACCGGCCATGCAGGCGCTGAACTCGCTGGCCTGCGACTGTCCAATGGAGCCACCGCGGAGAGCAATATTGTCAGCGGCAATTTTCACGGCGTCGTGGCCGAAGGCGCGACGAAGGTGATTGGCAATCGCATTTTCAACAACACGCGCGTGGGACTGCAGATCGGCGGCGGAGCCAATGGCGAGTTTGCTTTCAACCGCATTTACGACAACGCGACGGGCGTGGAAATCAACACGCGCAATTTCCGCGGCTGGGTGACCAACAACATTCTTTATCGCAACACAGCGGCGGGGTTACTCATCACCGGCGCGGAATTCTCGGCGGCTGAAATCAGCAACAACACTTTCTTTCAATCGAACGCCCCAGCCGTGGCCATCGAACGGCTCAGCGAAAATGTTCGCCTGCGCAATAATATTTTTGCCGTCACCAACGCGCCTGCCATGCGCGTCGGCCCCGGCAGCGAAAAGGGGTTTGCCAGCGATTTCAACCTGTTTTTCCTCAGCGGAACTGCGCTCGCGGGAACCTGGGAAGCCCACGATTTCGCGCGGCTCGCTGACTGGCAATATGAACTCGGCCTGGATCGGCACAGCCAGGCCAGCGACCCGGGTTTCATCGATCCGGACGGCGCGGACAACATTCTTGGGTTTGATCGAGCCACAAACCAGGACCGCGGCGCGGATGACAATTTCCGATTGCGAACTGATTCGCCGGCGGTCGATCGCGGCGATCCCAACAGTGATTCACTGGCCGAACCATGGCCAAATGGCAGCCGTGTGGACATTGGCGCCTACGGCAATTCCTCCGAGTCCACCGCCTCGCCGGCGCAACTCGTGCAACTTCTCTCGCCGAACGGACTCGAAAAATGGGAAGTGGGTTCGGCTTACTCGATCCTCTGGCGCACAGCCGGTCTCAGCGCCACGCGCACGGTCGCCCGAATCAACGTCGGGGGCGAAGCTCTCGAGGGCTGGCTGGCGGAGCGCTACGGCGCCGAGGTTTGGAGCCGGTTCACTTTCGGCGATGCCGTCATTGCCTCGAACCGTGATTCAGCGCCGGAAGCGGTTTACCAGACCGCGGCCTTTGCGCGGGATGGCGCTGGTCAAAAACTCGCCTATCATCTGCCCCTGCCCGACGGCCAATACACGTTGAAATTGCATTTCGTCGATCACGAAAGCCTGATCCCCGGCCAGCGCCTGTTTGACATCGTGCTGCAAGGAAATATCGCAACGCGGCGATTCGATATTCTTGGGCAAACGGGAGACCGGCATGAAGCGACCGTTTCAAGCCATACCGTAGAGGTCCGGGACGGACAGGGGTTGCGCATCGAATTGATTAACGTGACGGAAACGCCGGCGACGCTTTCCGGCATTGAATTGTTGGCTGAAAATCCTTCCGCAGTTTCGAATGCCGTGAACGGTCTTGAACTCTCGACTGATGGCGGCACGAACTGGATGCTGATCGCCACCGATCTCGATTTGAACAGGGAAGGCGGCGGTGAGTTTCTCTGGACGCCCGCGCAAAGTCTCGCCGGCCGCAGTGCCTTGCTGCGCGTGCGTTTGGAAGCAGGCGCGACCTGGACCGACGCAACGGACGCGGCCTTCCTGCTCGTGAATGCGGGCCGCAATTTCTACATCAACGATGGCGCCGTGGCCGCGGGCGACTGGACGACGGCTCCCGGCCACAACGCGAATACCGGCAAAGATCCGTCGCAACCAATGGCGAGCTTGTTCGCATTGCTGCAGGCCTACGATCTCGAACCGGGCGATGTCATTCATGTCGATGCCGGGACTTATGTTCTGCCGCGGAATGTCGATTGGCTCGCCGATGATTCCGGCGCGCGCATCACGGGCTATCATGACGCGCGCTTTGCCGGCCGCTTCGCGCTCCTGGATCGCGCCAATACGATGGAGGGCGCGGTGGCTTTGGAGATCAAAGGCGCAAACGTAGCCGTCGAACGGCTGAGGATCACTGGCGCGGCCATCGGGATTCGCGTGCCCGATGATTCCAGCGGCCACGCCTTGACCGTGCGGGAAAGCACCCTCTTCGGCAATCGCGTCGACGGCATTTATCTCGGTTACGAAACGCGGGATGCTCTGATCGAGAACAATTCGATTTACGGCGTGAAGGGAGGACCCATTGAAGATGACCAAACGAATGGCATCATCGCGCATGGCGCGAACACGCGGCTGATGGGCAACACGATCTTCGATCATCGCAATCGCGGCATTTGGGTATCGGGAGAAAACAGCGTCGTTCAGCAAAATGAGCTTTACGGAAATTTCATTGGCATCCTCGCGGAGGGGCCGTCGCAAGGGCGGATCGACCTTTTGCGCAATCGTTCCCATGACAACGCGCTCACCGGCGTTCAGGCCTTGGGCCATGTGCGTGTCGCCGGCAACGCGCTCTATGGCCATTTCGGAAACGATGCGGCTGGACTCGAATTGGGCCATGGCGCTTTGGCCGTGGAAAATGTGATTTATCGCAACACCACAGGGATTAGTGCCGGCGTCACACATGCCGACAACAGCCGGGCGGAAGGCAACCGCGTTTTTGCCAATCAACAGAGCGGGCTCCTGCTTCGCTTCGCCACCAGCGCCGATGGCAATAAAGTTTACTCGAACGGCATCGGCATCGAAACGGAAGGACAGTTCATCGGCCGTCTCACCAATAACCTTGTTTACGCCAACACCGAGCAAGGACTGCTCGTTCGTGGCGGTACGGAGGAACGGCCCATTGCCATTCTGAACAACACGATCGTGCAAATGACCGGCGATGCCGTGCGTCTCGAGGCCGAGGCCGAGCGCGTCCGGCTCCGCAACAACGTGATCACCATTGAAACGGGTTACGCGTTGAACCTGACCGGCGCGGGGCCAGACGCGCTCGAGAGCGATTTCAATTTGTGGCGCGAAAGCAGCGCAACCAATGCCCATCTCGTGCGCGCGGATGGACTCGACTTCGACACGCTCGAAGCCTGGCAAAGCGCGCGGCAACAGGACCGGCATTCGCTTGTGGCCGATCCGAAATTTGTGGACTTCGATGGCGCCGACAACGTGCTCGGCTATCGTGCCGCGAATGGCGGGTACGATGGCGGACTGGATGACAACCTCGTGCTCTCTTCCGGTTCACCCGCGATCGATCGCGGGGATTCGTGGACCGCTCCGGCCACAGACGCGATCGGTGGCACGCGCCGGGATGATCCGGGCACCACGAATCTGGGCGCGGCGGATTACGCGTTTCGCGAGCTGACCGAGAGCCGATTTGCCGACATAGGCCAGCCGCAAAACTGGCATTCATCGAGTGGCCTGCTCGAAATCGAACTGCCATTTGCATTCGCATTCTACGGCGGAACTTACTCGCAAATTTTTGTGTCCGCGCGCGGCTGGATCGATTTCGATGCCACAGGCAACGATGGCCGCGCGAATTCTGTTTCCGAACTCGCCACACACCGCCGCATCGCGCCGCTCTGGTCCGATCTGAACACCGGCGCGCAAAGCGACGATATTTACGTGGATCGCTCGGTTGCGGGACAGGTCACGATTCGATGGAAGGCGACGCACGCGAACAGTGGTTCAGCAGCTTTTGCGGCGACGCTCTTTTCTGACGGCCGAATGCGGTTCGATTATGGCCCGGGCAACACGGATCTCGCGCCCACCATCGGTCTCTCGAGCGGCGATGGCGAACATTACGTGGTTGCGAATTATTCCGGGCGCGCCTCGCTGGCCAACGCAAATTCCCTCGAAATTCTCCTGACGCCGCAGGCCGGTCTGGCCGACATCGGCGCTTACGAATTCAACGGGTCGAGTCTCGATCGCACCCCACCGACCGTGCTGAACGCGTCGCCCTCGGCCATTCACGCCGGGTCGATTGCTGCGGTGGCATTGAGCCGGATTGAATTGATTTTCAGCGAACCGTTGAACCCCATCGATGCCAATGCGCCGGCCAATTTCGAGCTGCGACGCGATGGAGGCGACGGGATTTTTGGGAATGCGGACGACACGATTTACGAGCTGCGGCCGGATTATGTGAGCGGCGCCACGCGCGTGATTTTGCAGCTCGACGAGGAAGCGCTGCTTCCGGGCCGCTATCGGTTGTTGGCGGCCGGCGAAACGCTCCGCGATCTTTCCGGCAATGCGCTGGATGGCGACGGCACCGGGGCTGCCGGAGGCCATTACGCGCGCCTCTTTCAACTCACCGCGTCGGTGCCGGCGATTTCCGAGATGATAGTTAACGACGGCTTGGCGCAACGTTCCGAAGTGCGCGCGGTGACTTTGCAGTTCGACACGGATGTTTCCGCCAGCCTGAATCTCGATGACATTCGGCTCGTAAACCAGACCACCGGTTTGATGATCGCATTGCCGAACGGCGCGCTCACTTACGATCAAGCATCGCATCGCGCCCGTTTGCAATTCAGCGGTGTCGCCGGCGGCCGACTTGCGCAGGGCCGATACGAACTCACCGTGCTCGCGGCCGGCGTGGTCAACCTGCTCGGCGTTCCCATGGCGCAAGATTTCGTCGGCGAGTTTTCTGTGCTGCCGGGTGACACCAACGACGATCGCGTGACGAATGATCTCGATCTCTACCGCGTCTGGCAAAACTTGCTCAAACCGCCGGCGGCACGCGATCAGAGTCAGGATTTGACCCGGGACGGCCAGGTGACGGCTGAGGATGTTGCGGTGGTGAAGGAGAATTATTTGAATCGCCTACCCGAGGCGGGTTTTGTGGCGATGCCTCGTTTTATTTGGCCGTGGCCTGCGCAGCCGAGAATTGAGCAGGTCAAACCGAAGTTCTTGAGTGAACCGCTCGAAGATCGCAAGAAGCCGGCGCCGTTCGAGCTGGTTTCGAGCGCGTTCACGAAGGGAACCTTGGCGCACAGTTCGCCGTACCATCTTGGCGTCGCGCGTGGCACGATTCTCATCAA
>JBFMDG010000101.1:0-14307 GCA_040754135.1 Verrucomicrobiota bacterium | reverse complement strand
ATTTTTTGGACCTTAAGTCAGGGTGGCAAGCTGGTGTTGCCTGAAGCCACGCTTGATCCGGCGGAATTGGCCGAGCTCATCGAATGCGAGCAGGTCTCGCATCTCCTCAGTCTTCCCTCGTTCGTGGGACATCTGGCTGATCAACCGGCCGAAAAACTCGCCAGTCTGGAAGTGATCATTGTGGCGGGGGAATCGTGTCCGTTCGAACTCGTGCGCAAAATCAAACGCGCTTTGCCGAGCGCCAGGTTGTTCAACGAATACGGGCCGACCGAAGCCACCGTTTGGACGACGGTCATGGATTGCTCCGCTGAATTCGCCGGGCCCAACGTGCCCATCGGAAAACCGATTCCCAATGCGCGCGTTTATCTGCTCGACGATCAATTGAAGCCTGTCCCGATCTGGGCCACCGGCGAAATATGCATCGGCGGCCCGGGCGTGACGCGTGGTTATTGGCGGCAACCGGCCATGACGGAAACCAAATTTCCACCCGACGGATTCAGTCAAAATCCGGAGGCGCGATTGTACCGCACGGGAGATCTCGGGCGTTATCTTCCGGATGGAACGATCGAATTCCTCGGACGGCTCGATCACCAGGTCAAGATTCGCGGATACCGCATCGAACTTGAAGAAATTGAAAACCGCCTGCGATCGCATCCAAACGTCGCTGAATGCGCCGTGGTCGTGCGCGAGCTGACACCGGGAGACAAACAGCTCGTGGCCTATGTCACAGGCCAAATTCCTATGCCAGGCGCCCTTTCGACTGAGCTCAAAGATTTCCTGCGGCGCACATTGCCGGAGTACATGATCCCGTCTGCTTTCGTCGTGCTCAAAGAATTTCCGCGCTCGGCGAACGGAAAGCTCGATCGCAATGCATTGCCATCGCCGGCGCAAGCCGAGCCACCTGCGGATCTTGTCGCGCCGCGGAATGCCACCGAGGAAACGATTGCGGCCTGCTGGCGGGAAGTGCTGCGCCGCGATCAGATCGGTGTGCATGACGACTTTTTCGAACTGGGCGGACATTCCTTGCTTGCCATCCAGGTGATCTCAAGAGCGAGAGAGTTGCTCGGCCTCGATCTGCCTTTGCGCATCCTGTTTGAACGCCCCACCGTCGCCGGAATGGCGGCGGAAGTGGATCGCATGCGCCTCCTCGATCATCACCGCGCGCCGGACATCATTTCAAAGATCCCGAGACGCGATCCGCAGGAGCAGGCTCTCGATCTCAATCAATTATCCGACGAGCAGGTCGAGTCCCTTCTCAAGCAAGTGCTCGCCGAAGACGCATCCGAACGATGAACCCGATTGCTGAAAACGTTGCCACGCTCAGCGCGCAGGAAAAGCGCGCGCTCCTGCAGCGTTTGCTGCAAACGAATCGTTCCGAGCCGGGGATGCATCCGCTCTCATTCGCGCAACGCCGCCTCTGGTTCCTCGATCAACTGCATCCGTGCAACGCCGCTTTGAATCTGCCCGAAGCCTGGCGCATCGCCGGTCCGCTCGATATCGATGCGCTCCGTCAGAGCATCAATCTCATCGTCGCGCGTCATGAAGCTTTGCGGACCACTTTCACCTCGATCGAGGGACGCGCCATGCAGTGCATTGCGCCGGCGCTGGACCTCGAAAATCCGGTGGTCGATCTGCAGACCTGGCCGGCGGAGAGCAAAGCACTCGAGGCGCGCCGCCTCGTTCAGGAGGAGGCGGAACGGCCATTTGATCTCAGTGCAGGACCGTTGTTGCGAGCCGGCCTTATTCGTTTGCAGGCAGGAGAACATCTCCTCGTTTTGAATTTCCATCACATCGTGTTCGACGCCTGGTCGAGCGGCGTGTTTATGAAAGAGCTGGCGCAGGCTTATGAATCGTTGCGCCGCGGACGTTCCCCTGCCCTGTCCGATTTGCCGATTCAATATGCCGACTTCGCAAACTGGCAGCGGCAACGGTTTGAAGCCGGTCATCTGCAAGCCGCCGTCGATTTTTGGAAAGCCAAACTCGCCGGCGATCTGCCGCGCTTCGTTTTGCCACCGGACCATCCCCGGCCCGAAACACAAACCTTCCGCGGAAAGATTCACCGTTTCGATTTGCCATCGTCCTTGGCCGATCGATTGAAAACTCTGGCGCGCATGGAAGGCGCCACGCTGTTCATGGCGTTGTTGACCGCCTTCAAAGCGCTTCTGCATCGTTACTCCGGAGAGGAGGACATCGTCGTCGGCACACCGACCGCGGGACGCACTCACAAAGAGACCGAGCCATTGATCGGCTTTTTTGTGAACACACTGGTGCTGCGCACGCGGGTGAAGGCGGAGCAAAGTTTCAGGCAATTATTGCGTGAGGTGCGCGATGGGACTCTGGGCGCGTTTGCCCATCAGGATTTGCCGTTCGAACTGATCGTGGAAGCGGTCCAGCCGCAGCGCACCCTCAGGCATGGCCCTCTCGTGCAAGCCATGTTCGTTCTGCAAAACGCGGAAATGACAGGGCTGGAGTTGGACGGAACACGTTGCGAACGGATTCCTCTGCACAATGGCACGGCTCAGTTCGATTTAATGCTGACGCTCTTCGAACGGGACGGAGGCTTTGAAGCCGAGATCGAGTTCAACGCCGATTTGTATGAAGCGGGAACCATCGAACAATTTGCGGCGCGTTGGATGCAACTGTTGCGCTCGATAGCCGCCGATCCAGACAAGCCCATTTCCAAACTGTCCTGGCTGACAACGCTCGAGCGTGAACAACTGTTGGAACAAGGCACCGCATCTCGCTCAATTCCTCGAAGCAAAACATTGGTCGAGCTTTTCGAATCGCAGGTGAACAAGACGCCCGATGGCATTGCTCTGCAGTACGAATCCGAATCGCTCACTTATCGCGAACTCAATCTCCGAGCCAACCGCCTCGCGCATCATCTCCGCCAGCAAGGAGTCGCTCCGGATGATCTGGTGGGCCTCAGCCTCGATCGCTCTCTCGACATGGTCATCGGCATCGTAGCCATCCTTAAAGCCGGCGGCGCTTATGTTCCGATCGATCCGGCGGCGCCAAAAGATCGGATCGCATTTCTGCTCGACGATGCGGGGGTCCATCACTTGATTACCACGAGCTCGCTTGCGGAACGGCTGGAACTCGCGGATTCGCACGGCCAAGCTCGTTCAACCTGCCGCAATGTGATTTGCCTCGATCGCGACTGGCCAATGCTCGAACGGGAATCCGAAGCCAACCCGCAAGCGCCCCTCACCCCGGATCACCTCGCCTACGTGATTTACACTTCGGGATCGACCGGGAAACCGAAAGGGGTGCTCGTGACGCATTACAATGTCGTTCGGCTCTTTGAGGCAACGGAGCCGTGGTTTGGGTTTCATGAGCAGGATGTGTGGACGTTGTTTCATTCTTACGCGTTTGACTTCTCGGTATGGGAGTTGTGGGGAGCTCTGCTCTACGGTGGCCGGCTGATTGTCGTGCCCTATCTGACCAGCCGGTCACCGTCGGCATTTTATGATTTGCTCACGCGCGAACGGGTCACCGTTCTGAACCAAACGCCGTCCGCCTTTCGACAATTGATTCAGGAAGAGGAGACACGCGACACACCCGCGCCGCTGGCATTGCGTTACGTGATTTTCGGCGGTGAAGCGCTCGATCTCCCGATGTTGCAGCCTTGGTTTGATCGGCACGGCGACAAACAGCCGCAACTCGTCAACATGTACGGGATCACCGAAACGACGGTGCACGTTTCTTATCGCTCTTTGACCCAAGCCGATCTTCACTCGAGCAGCCGCATCGGTTGCGCGATCCCCGATCTCGACCTTTACCTGCTCGACTCCTGTTTGCAGCCCGTTCCACCCGGAGTGCCGGGAGAAATTTACGTTGGCGGCGGCGGTGTTGCGCGTGGTTATTTGAATCGCACTGAATTAACTGCGGCACGATTCATCCCGCACCCATTCCGTCCTGGGGCGCGCCTTTACAAAAGCGGCGACCTGGCCCGGCGGCTTGCCGATGGGGACATCGAGTACCTCGGACGAATGGATCATCAAATGAAAATCCGCGGCTTTCGCATCGAGCCGGCAGAAATCGAAGCGGTCCTGAACCGGCATCCGGCCGTGCGCACCAGTCTTGTTCTGGCTCGCGGCACTTCCGAAAAACGACTCATCGCCTACCTGGTGCCCCGTACCGCGACGGGACTCAAAATCTCCGAAATCCGCCAGGCGGCGCAAAAGGAACTCCCCGAATACATGGTGCCCTCCGCATTTGTCGTGATTGGCGAGTTCCCGCTGACCCACAATGGAAAATTGGATCGCGATGCGCTGCCCGAACCGGAGGAGACGCGACCTGATCTTGAAGGCCGTTACGTCGAACCGCGCACTCGAGTGGAAAAAACGCTGGCCGAAATCTGGCAGGCGGTCTTGCGGCTCGATCGCGTGGGCATTCACGACAACTTTTTCGAACTGGGCGGTGATTCGATTCTCAGCATTCAAATCGTGGCTCGCGCCAACCGCGCGGGCATGCGCGTGACTCCCCGGCATCTCTTCCAGTTCCAAACGATCGCAGAACTCGCAACCGTGGCGGAAGAGCGTGCGCCGGCAGCGAGCGCTGCAACTTCTCCCATGACCGGGCCGGTGCCGCTCACGCCAATTCAACACTGGTTTTTCGAACTGCCGCTCGTCAATCCGCATCACTGGAATCAGGCGATGGAGTTCGATTTGTACTCACCCGTCGAACTCACTGCCTGGCGCGAAACCGTCCGGCATCTGACGCACCGCCACGACGCGTTGCGGCTGCGGTTCGACAAATCGGGTGATCATTGGGTGCAAACTTGCCGCGAAGTCTCGGGTGAACCGGTTCCCTTTGCTTATTTTGATCTGGCTGCGCTCGGGGATACCGAACAGGAAAAGGTCATCGCGCAAGAATCCGCTCAGCTTCAGTCCAGTTTGCGCATGGATCGCGGGCCCCTCTGGCAGGTGGCGGTTTTCAATTGCGGAACCCAGCGGCCCGCGCGGGTGGTGATCATCGTTCATCACGTGGCCATCGACCTTGTTTCCTGGAGCGTGTTGGTTGATGAACTCAGGAGCGCGTACGAGCAGCGGATAAGCGGGCAAGCCATCGTCCTTGATCCACCCGCAGCGTCCTTTCAACAATGGGCGCGCATCCTCGCCGGCGCCGAATCGCAATTCGCCGGCGATATCGCGTATTGGAAAGCACTGGCTGGCCAGCTTCGTTCTCCAATCCCGGTGGACTTTCCGGAAGGCGTGAACATCGAGAAATCCATGGCGATGATCTCGCTTCAGTTCAGCAAGGAGCAGACAACGGCGTTGATCAAAGAATGCTTGCCGGAATGCCGCGCTCAAATGCACGAGCTGGTGCTCGCAGCCTTGGCGCAGGCCTGGGGCGCCGCGACCGGCCAAAGCGCGTTGTGGATGGACCTGGAAGGCCACGGAAGGGACGCAATCGATTCGGCCCCCGATCTCTCGAGAACCATCGGTTGGTTCACGACCATTTACCCGGTGCAATTCAAAGTGCACGCGAACAATTCCGGCTTCGAGGCATTGCGGCACGTGCAACATGTTTTGCGCGACGTGCCCCATCGCGGCCTCAGTTTTGGTGTGTTGCGGTATCTCAGCCGGAAAACAGAGGTGCGTGCCGCTCTGGCGTCGCTACAACCCGAAATCAGTTTCAATCACCTCGGCCATATTGAGCCAGGCGCGGAGCCCGGAGCGACCCTGCAACTGCGGCGAAGTTTTCTCGATGGATCGCGCGATCCGCGCGGGCAACGGCCGCATCGGATCGAGATTATCTCCTGGCTCGCCAGCCATCAGCTTTGCATCGAGTGGCGTTACTCGAACGCGGGGCATCGCCGCTCGACCATCCAGAAATGGGCCGATGAAACCGGGCGGCGTTTGCGCGAATTCCCCGGGCGGCATTCGCCTGCGAGGGGGGCGTGTCGCGCGGAGGATTTTCCCGAAGCGGGGTTGAGCCAACAGGAGTTGGACGAACTTCTGGCGGAGTTGCGATAGTATGAGCCAGCCAAAAATCGAAGCGATCTATCCGCTGAGCCCGCTGCAGCAGGGATTGCTTTTTCATGCGCTCTACGATCCCAATTCGCCGCTCTATCGCACGCAAGTCTGGTGGAAGGTCCATGGGAAGCTCGAAACCGAAGCCTTGCATCAGGCCTGGCAAGTGGTGGCCGATCGGCACGCGGTATTTCGCACTTCGATTTTGGCGCAACAACGCGAGCGCCCGCTGCAAGTGGTGCGGGCTCAGGTCGTCCTCCCCTGGCGGGAGGCCGATTTCAGTTCTCTCGATGCCGAGCCGCGCGAGCTGGCCTGGCGCGAGTTGCTGAACGTCGAGCGCGCCCAGGCCTTTGATTTCGCTTCCGCGCCTCTCATGCGCTGGGTCCTGGCGCGATGGAACAGCGAGGAATACCGGCTCCTCTGGACTCATCATCACATCCTGCTCGATGGCTGGTCGGTTCAGTTGATTTTGCGCGAGGTGCAACAAGCTTACCGTCAATTGCAGGCGGGCGTTGCTCCACAGTTCGAACCGGTCACTCCCTTTCGCGATTATCTTTGCTGGCTGCAAAGCAAGACGGAAGAGGATCATCGCGCGTTCTGGCGCGAATTACTGGCCGGAATTTCAGAACCGACGCCCTTGCGCATGGCTTCCAGGCGTGAAACCGCCAAAAACGCTCCGTCCGAACCGGGGCGCATCCGTTGCACGCTCGATCGGGCGTCGAGCAATTTATTGCGGGATTTTTCGAAGAGCCGGCGGTTGTCGCTGAACTCGGTTGTGCAGGGCGCCTGGGCTTTGTTGCTGAGCCGCTACAGCGGAACGGACGACGTGCTCTACGGCACGACCTTCAGCGGCCGCCCGCCCGAATTGGCGGGAGTCGATTTGATTGTTGGGCTGCTGATCAATACGTTGCCCGCGCGCATTCGCGTGCTTGCGGAAGAACGCGCCGAGGTCTGGCTGCATTACGTGCAGGAAAGACTTTTGGAAATTCGCGAACGCGAATTCACGCCCCTCACCGAGGTGCAAGCCTGCGCCGAAATCCCCCGAGGCCAATCGCTCTTCGACACACTGTTCGTCTTCGAGAATTACCCCTTGCACGATTTTTCCGCCGAGGAGAATTCCCCGCTGCGCTTCGGAGATATCGAGTTTTTAGAACAGTCCAATTTCGCCCTGACCATGGTGGTGGTTCCCGGACCGGAAATCGTTTGTGAACTCACCTTCGACACACGGTTCGATCGGGCGATGATCGAGCGAATGCTCGGCCATTATCGAGTTCTGCTCGAAACCATGCCCGGGCAATCCGATGCCACGTTGCGCGAGCTTTCGATTCTTACCGCTGAAGAACGACGGCTCCTGCTCGATCACTGGGCGCAATGCAACGTTCCCTACCCGCGCGATGCTTCGGTGCCGGAGCTCTTCCATGAACAAGCGCGTGCGAGAGGCGATCAAGTCGCGCTGCTCTTCGAGGGCCGCAGCGTCTCGTACGCGGAACTGGATCGATGGAGCGATCGCATGGCTGATGAATTGCAACGGCTCGGCGTGGGCGCGGAAGTGATGGTGGGCGTCTGTTTGGAACGTTCCTGGGAAATGGTGATGGTGTTGTTGGCGATCTTGAAGGCGGGCGGGGCTTACGTGCCCCTCGATCCTTCCTATCCGAAAAATCGCCTCGAATTCATGCTCGCCGATACCCATGCGCCGCTGCTCATCACACAAAAATCTTTGGCGTCCCGTTTTGCCTCGACCCAAACGCACCGGCTTGTGCTCGAAGAATGGTTTGATTCGCAGGGCTCCCTCTCGGCCATTCCCGCTGGCCAATCCCGGATCGAGCCGCACCCGAAATCCGACCACGCTGCTTACGTCATTTACACCTCCGGTTCCACCGGCAAACCCAAAGGCGTCATTGTCTCTCATCGCAACATCATTCGCCTGGTCAAAGCCACGCAGTACGCTGCGTTGGATTGTTCGCAAATCTTTCTTCAGTACGCTCCCATTTCCTTTGATGCCGCCACTTTTGAAATCTGGGCGCCGCTGCTCAATGGCGCTCGGCTGGTCATTGCTCCGCCGGGCCAACTGTCCCTCGAAGAGTTGGATAAACTCATCGGCCAGCACCGCATCAGCACACTTTGGCTGACCGCCAGTTTGTTTCATCTGTTGATGGAAGAGCGGCCCGAAGCGCTCCGCGGCGTGGCCCAGGTGCTGGCCGGAGGCGAAGCGCTTTGCCCACGGCATGTGGCCGAGTTTCTCCGGCGTTATCCCACCCAACGGCTTATCAATGGCTACGGACCTACCGAAAACACCACCTTCTCCTGTTGCGCCACTTTGCAACTGGCCAATGCCGAGCAAGGGCGCGTGCCCATCGGCCGGCCCATCGCCAATTCCCAGGCCTACATCCTGGATGAACAACTTCAACCCGTGCCCATCGGCGTGCCGGGCGAACTGTTTCTGGGCGGCGACGGCCTGGCGCGCGGTTATCTCAATGAACCGGAGTTGACCCGCCAAAAATTTATTGCTCATCCCTTCGACTCTCGGCCCGGCGCGCGCCTTTATCGCACCGGCGATCTGGCCCGTTACCTGGCCGATGGGCAGATCGAGTTTCTTGGCCGGTTGGATCATCAAATCAAAATCCGCGGGTTCCGCGTGGAACTGGGCGAGATCGAAGCGGTGTTGAGCGCCCATCCGGCTGTCGCTCAAGCCGTGATCATGATGCATGAACCCGAGCGCCATCTGGTGGCTTATTGGTCGGCGCGAAACGGTCTGCCGGAACCGACCGCGGCCCAGTTGCGATTGCATCTGCAGGAACATTTGCCCGAGTACATGCTCCCGGGCCAATGGGTGCAATTGGAGCGGCTGCCCCTCTCGCCCAATGGCAAGATCGATCGCCAGGCTCTGGCTTTGCGCCCGGCCGTCCGAGCACCGCAAAGCGGGCGGACTTTGCCGCGCGATCAGACCGAGGAACGGCTGGCAGCCATCTGGCGCGATGTGCTCGGGTTGGAACAGGTGGCCATGGAAGAGAACTTTTTTGATCTGGGCGGCCATTCGTTGCTGGCCACGCAGGTGATTTCCCGGGTCAACAAGGCTTTCGGACTGGAACTGCCGCTGCGCGTGCTGTTCGAGGCCGGCACCATTGAAGGGCTGGCCGCCCGCATTAGCGGCAACGCCGCCCGCCCGCAAGCCAATGCCATTCGCAAACGGCTCGATCGCTTGCAGGCTGAACAACTCCTGGCGCGCATCGATAGCCTCTCCGAATCGGATCTGGAATCCTGGCTTAACACTCCTTCATGAATCCCTCCTCGATCCACCCCAACTCCGGCCAGGCGCCCAACGCCGCCGCCGCCCTCGAAGAGAAACGCCGCGAACTGGCCCGCAAGCTGGCGCAAGTCCTCGAAGCGCCGGACGTCATTCCGCTTTCCTTCGCGCAACAACGTCTCTGGTTTTTGGATCAGCTCGAACCGAACAGCGCGCTCTACAACATTCCCGCTGCGCTGCGTTTGCGTGGACCGCTCGACCGCGCCGCCCTGCAAAAGGCGCTCGATCTCATCGTGACCCGTCATGAAGCCCTCCGCACTTGCTTCGTGCAGCATGGCGAATGGCCGGCGCAACAAATCAATCCGCCGCAACCGGTCGAAATGCGCGTCCTCGATTTCACTGCCGAACCGATTGCGGACGGCCAGCTCTTGCGTCTGGTGGAACAGGAATGCTGCCGTCCTTTTGACTTGAGCAAAGATCCAATGATGCGCGCCACGCTTTTATGTGTCGCCCCGGAGGATCATGTGCTCGTTCTGGCGATCCACCATATTGCGGCGGACGAATGGTCATTGCGCGTGCTCTTTCGCGAATTGCAAAGCGTGTATTGCGCCTCGCTCGCTTTGCCGTCACCGGCGCTTTCCGAATTGCCGATTCAATATGGTGACTATGCCTTGTGGCAACGCCAATGGCTTCGCGGTGAGATTTGGGATCAACAACTCGGCTATTGGAAAAAACAACTCGCGGGCAACCCGCCGCTCGTGGAATTGCCGGCCGATTTTGTCCGCCCGCCCGTTCAAACTTATCGCGGCAACAAAGTCGTTCTGCCTCTGCCGCCCGGCTTGAGCGACGCGCTCAAAGCGTTCAGCCGCCAGGAAGGCGTGACGCTTTTCATGACTTTGCTCGCCGCCTTCAAAGTCCTGCTCGCGCGCCATACGCGGCTCGAAGACATTCTCGTCGGTTCCCCGATCGCCGGGCGCAATCGTGTCGAGACCGAAGGCCTGATCGGATTTTTCGTGAACACCCTGGTGCTGCGAACCGATTTGACGGGGCGGCCGAGTTTCCGCGAATTATTGCGGCGCGTGCGTGAAGTGGTGTTGGGGGCGCATGCGCATCAGGATTTTCCCTTCGACAAACTGGTCGAGGAACTGCATCCGGAACGGAGTTCGAGTCACGCGCCATTTTTGAAAGTCATCTTCGCTTTGCAACACGAGTTGGCGGATGATTTTCAACTTCCCGGTTTGCAGGCCGAGGTTTTGGATGTGGACACGGGCACGGCGAAATTTGAACTGACGATGATCGTCAAGGATGCGCGATCGGGAATGAGTTTGCTGGCCGAGTACAATTCCGACCTGTTCCATGAATCGAGTGTCGAGCGGTTGTTGCGGCAATTCTCCTGCCTGCTGGAGAGCGCGTTGGCTTGTCCAGACTCGTCGATTTGGAAACTGACCCTTGCGACGGAGCTCGAGCGGCACGAGTTGCTCGTTTCCTGGAACGCTACGGAAACGGCATATCCTGCGGAGCGAACGGTCCAGGCGTTGTTCGAGGAAGAGGCCAACAAACGGCCCGAGGCCACCGCGGTGGTTTTTCATGGAACCGAACTGACCTATGCCGGGCTGAATCAGCGCGCCAATCAACTCGCGCATTACCTGATGCAATGCGGCGCGGCGCGCGGCACGCATGTTGGCATTTGCCTGGAAAGGTCGGCCGATTTGATTGTGGCCTTGCTCGCGGTGTTGAAGACCGGAGCCGCGTACGTCCCTTTGGATCCGAGCTACCCGCCGGAACGACTCGCTTTCATGCGGCGCGATGCCCAATTGCGATTGCTCATCGTCGAGGAAAAAACCATGGCGCGTTTTCGTGACGCGGAACTTTTCCCTTCCGATGAAATAGCGGAAAAGGCGCGGCTGATTTGTCTCGAGGCAGAGGCGGCACAGATTGAACGACAATCGACGGCCGATCCGAAGATTGCGTCGGGAAGCGCCGATCTGGCTTATGTCATTTACACTTCAGGCTCGACCGGCAAACCCAAAGGCGTTTGCGTGCCGCATCGCGCCATTGTTCGTCTGGTGCGCGAAACGAATTATGTGCAATTGACGGCCGCGGATCGGATCGCGCAGGCCTCGAACGCTTCGTTCGACGCGGCGACCTTCGAGATTTGGGGAGCGCTCTTGAATGGAGGATGCGTCGTCGGCATTTCACGCGAGGTCTCGCTTTCGCCGCAGGATTTTGCCGAGGAATTGAAAGCGCATCGGATCACCACGTTGTTTTTGACGACGGCGCTGTTCAATCAGATGGCCGCCGAAGTGCCGGGGGCCTTCGAGACGTTGCGGCAGGTTTTGTTTGGCGGCGAACTGGTCGATCCGCGTTATGTGCGGGAGGTGTTGAATCATCGGCCGCCCCAAAGGTTGCTGCATGTTTATGGTCCGACCGAGACGACGACTTTTGCGACCTGGTTTGAAATCCGCCACGTGCCGGATAACACGCGCACCATTCCCATTGGCCGGCCGATCAGCAACACGACGGCTTACATCCTCGATGAAGAAATGCAACCGGTGCCGGTGGGTGTACCGGGCGAATTGTATCTCGGCGGAGATGGCCTGGCCGATGGCTATTTGGATCGGCCCGAACTGACGCAGGGCAAATTTGTTCCGCACCCATTCGCGAACCGGCCTGGCGCGCGGCTTTATAAGACAGGCGATCTGGCGCGCTTTCTTCCCGATGGCAACATCGAGTTCATCGGGCGCGTGGATCATCAGGTGAAAATCCGCGGCTTCCGCGTGGAACTCGGGGAAATCGAATCGATCCTGATCACGCATGCGGCGGTGCGCGAAGCGGCCGTGGTCCTGCATAACCATGGGTCGAAGAAGCTCATCGCTTATTGGACACTTCAACCGGGAGCAGATCCTCCCAACGCTTCCGAACTGCGCCGTCATCTGCAGGAACAATTGCCCGATTACATGGTGCCCGCGCAGTTTATCCGGCTCGAACAGATGCCGCTTTCGCCCAACGGCAAAATCGATCGCGCCCGCTTGCCTGCTCCGGATTTTTCGCGGCCCGAACTCGAGAAGACGTACGAAGCGCCGCGCGATACGGTGGAACGGCAACTGACCGGCATCTGGGAAAAAATCCTGGGCGTGCATTCCATCGGGGTAACCGACAACTTTTTCGAACTGGGCGGTCATTCGCTATTGGCGGTGCGGCTATTCACGCAAATTGAAAAAACCTTTCACCGCAAACTGCCGCTCGCCACGTTGTTCCGCGCGCCCACCATCGAGGAGTTGGGAAACATCCTGCGGCAGAAACGCGTCATTCCCACGTCGTCTCTGCTGGTGGAAATTCAACCGCAAGGATCGAAGCCGCCCTTTTTCTGGATACATTCATTGGGCGGCGATGGTGGCGGAGGTTTCTTTTATTATCGCAAACTCGCCCAACTGCTGGGGCCGGATCAGCCTTCCTACGGCATTCGTTCACCGCAGGAGCCATACACGCGCATCGAAGACATGGCCGCGCGGTACATCGATGAAATCCGCTCGCTGCAACCCGACGGTCCCTATTTCCTGGGCGGCTTTTGTTTTGGCGGCACGGTCGCATTTGAAATGGCGCGGCAACTGGAAGCGCGCGGACTGGAAGTGGGCTCGCTCGTTTTGTTGGAAAGCACGCCACCCAACCTCAAGCAACACAAACCCCGATGGGATGTCCGCTTGATCGAACCGTTTTTTCAAAATCTTCAGCAATGGATTCTGGACGCCTGGCAAACCGGTCTGATCGAATTGCTGGCCCGCCTTGGGCGGCGCCGCAAGCTCATGCAAAAACGATTGCTGCGCCTGTTCATCCCCGCTCGCGCAGGACGACCGGAAGTCGATCTGCGCGATGTCATCGATATGTCGGATTATCCGCGAGATTTTGTGAAGTATGCCGAGGCGCACTGGGAGGCATTGCGCAATTACGTGCCGCAACCTTATCGCGGGCGCATTACGCTGTTTCGAGCGCGTAAACAAGGGCTGATGAATTTTGATCCTTCGCTTGGCTGGGCCGCTTTCACCTCGGGAGGAGTAGCCATCAACATCATCCCCGGCACGCACGAAAAAATGCTGGAGGAACCCAACGTGCAGATCCTCGCGCAGGAATTGAAGACGTGCCTGCTCGAAGCACAGGTGCGCGAAACGGAAGTTGAACCGGCCAGCCCACCCGGCCCAAGCGATTCGAGTTGCGAAGGTGACAAGAAAAAAGCCGCATGAAGATTTCATCAACGGCGCCGAAACAATCCGAAAGGCTTGAATGCGTTCGCCTCGATTCCTGGATTGCCGGCAGGGCGCCGCGGCGCCGCACAGATAGAGCGTGCGCATGCTCGGCCGGTTTCGTGAGCCGAGGACGCTGACGCGGAAAGAAGACCTTGCGACAAGGACAGAACATGACGCGTGGAATCGCCAACACAGACGTGACTGCAAATGTCCGCGCGATTTCGAACGAGGAGCCGTGGTCCACACCGCCGGAGGATTGGGCTTCTTCGTTGAAAGGGGTCATTCACGTTTGGTATGTGCGGCCGCAAATTCGCGAGGAGAATCTTGCCGTTTGGGCGCGGCACCTTTCTTTGGATGAACTCTGTCGCGCGCAACGCTTCCGCTCTCCGCTCCATCAGAGCCGGTTTGTGGCCTGCCGCGGCATGCTCCGCGAACTGCTCGCGCAATATCTTCGGCGCGATCCTGAACGCCTCGTTCTTTGTTACGGCCCGTTTGGCAAACCGGAATTGGCCATGAGTTCGAGCCGCGAGCGCCTCCATTTCAACCTGGCCCATTGCGACGATGTGGTGCTGTTCGGCTTTTGCAAGGAATGCGAATTGGGCGTGGACATCGAGCAAATCCGTCCGCTGCCCGAGGCGGAGGAAATTGCCAGGCGCTATTTTTCGGCCAATGAATTCCGATGCTGGCAATCGTTGCCGGCTGGCGAAAAGCTGGCCGCTTTTTATCACTGCTGGACGCGCAAGGAAGCCGTTCTCAAAGCCCGCGGCTGGGGCATTGGCACCGGGCTCGACGCATTTGAAGTCTCGCTTTCACCGGATAAAGCGGCGGTCGTGCATATGGAATC
>JBFMDG010000100.1:0-14333 GCA_040754135.1 Verrucomicrobiota bacterium | reverse complement strand
GAGCGTAGGTTGTGCGGGAGAAGGCGCGGCGTCCGTCCGGGCTGGTCGCGGGTTGGACCACTCGCGCGGAGCGGCCCAAGGCGTCGTAATGGGTTTCGGTGAAAGCATGGTCATAATCCGGCGGCTGAAAGTCCAACGTGCCAGGCTCGAAGTAGGGCAACACTGTTTTCCAGGGGCTCCGGCGCTGATTGAAAACGGTGGCGCCGTTCACGACGACTTCGCCGGGGCGTTCGCTCTCGGTCCGAGTCATGATCTGTCGGCCAAGACCGTCGAAGTAGCTGCGCGAGTCGAAGGCGCCGGCGCCTCCGGCCAACTCGCGCAGGCGTGTTTCGATCCAGTTGATGGTGCGTCCGTCCGCAAGCCGGTCTCCAAACCGGTAATCGAAGGTGGAGGTGGGAAGCTCGGGAGTGTCGCCCGGCTTGGTGATCGCGATGAGCCGTCCGAAGGCGTCGAAGTCGAAGCGCGTTTCGTTTCCATTGAAGTCCGTGGCACGACGGAGAACGCCGAGGCCGAGATCGTAGTCAGCGGACATTTCGAGGCGTGGCGCCGGTTCGCCGGTCGCGATCACGAGGGGGTTGGCCGTGTAGATCGTCTCGCGCACCGGATACGTGTGCAGTGCGGCGTCAAATTCGACTCGCCGCTGGTGGCCTGACTCAGGTCGTCCCGGCGCACCGAGCGGATCGAGAGTTCCGATGACGTTCCCGAACGGGTCGTAATGATTGCGCACCGCGAGCCGGAAGCGAGCGGCTTCGATGGCGTTCGTGCTGCCGGGATCGATCCATTCGCGCACCAGCGTGAGGTTTCCCTTGGAAACGGCGCCGAGGTTGTCGCCGGCGAAGGTCTCGTCGTCGTAGAAATAATGTTTGCGGGTGACAACGGCGCCGGCTTCGTCCTGCAGCTCTTCGGTCACAAGCCGGTCGAGCAGCCAGAGCGATTGACCGCTGGGATGTGCCGCGCTGAACGCGCGCACGGTCACGCGCTCGTCGTCCCAGAATGGATCGCCCGGGTCCAACCGACCCCAATCGGTGTGGCGCGTTTGATTGCCGAAATCATCGTAATCGAATTCTTCCTTGAGCCAGACGGCTTGGTTCTCGGGCAGACGCTCGCGGACTTCAGTGGTCTTGACGCGCCGGAAAGCGAAGGTGTTGGTCCGCGCCTCGCCGGGAGCTTTCGTAATGGGCAACACGCGCGCGCTCCATTGATTGGTTTCGCGCCAAAAGATGCCGCCGGAGTCATCGCGCGCCAGGACCTCGAGCGGCTTGCCCTTGAGCGCTTCGATCTGAAAGCCAGTGTCGAAGCGAAACTCGGTCACGAGCGTTGGCGCGCCTTGCGCCTCATCGCCAATCTCGCGGCGCTCCGCCTGTTCGAACCCACGGAACTCGCGCTCCAGCCCATCGTAATAGGCGTTCCTGTAGGTGAACTGGTTGGTGTATGAATTGCCGAGGCCATCGCTCTCTACAATTTGAGCGACGACGGGTATGGGGAACGGCGCGGTGGAGGTCCACTCGTTGGTCGTGCCCGCCGCTTCGACCATGAAATCGGTGGAGCTGCGATAAGATACTTCCAGGGTGCGTCCGAGCGTCGTGGCGACGCGGTTCAACAACCAGGCCTTGCCGGCGGGATTGAGGTCGAGCACTTGCAGGAGGCTGGTGTTCGGTTCGTTCCAAATGATGTCCGTGGAGCCATTTCCGTTGAAATCGGCAAAGCGGACAGCCGTGCTTTCGCCCCGGTACGCTGGGACCCGAGGGTCACTGATAGTGACAACTCTTCCCCACTGGCGGCCAGCCAAGTTCGGCCAAATCCGGACGCGGCGGTTATCGACGATCACCAGGTCGGCCAGGCCATCCTGGTCGATGTCGATGAGTTGCGCGCCGGCGCCTTCTTGCAGGACGTCCGGTGAAGGCGCCCCGGGTATTTGGTGGCGGGATTCGAACCGGGCATAGCCGGAGTTCAGGCAAACCCAGGTGTTGTTGTTGCCGCCGAGCAACACGAGGTCCTGCAGGCGGTCCCCATTCATGTCCGCCAATTGCCAGCCGAGAGCGAATGAAATATCGCTGCCGGGCACCAATCCTCGCACGGTTGCGTTGGTGAAGTCGCCCGCAGGCGTGGTGATGAGGCCGGTCACGCGCGAGAACGCGCCTTCGTCAATGCGCAGCAAATCGATCGCTTTGTCATGGTTCAAATCGACAAACCGAACGCGCGAATCGTCCGGGAAGAGTGTATCCGGCGCCAAATAATCAAGAGGATTGGTCAATTGATCTGGGCGGAGGAAATCCTGGAAGCGAAATGTGCTTGTCCCGCCAACGGACGCGCGCTGGTGCAGGACCATCAGTTTTGAGCGCCCGTCGCCACGCAAATCCACGAGGCGGGTGAGAGGCTGCCCGAGACCAACGTCCGTGCCCACCGGTGGATTCTCCAAGCGACGCGAAGCATTCCAAGGCCGGTTCGGGCCCGCGTTCACAAACGTGCGCAGCACCGAATTGCGTTCGAACAGGACGTCTGGCAAACCGTCCCTGTTTATATCCACGATCTCAGCAAGGCCATTGCTGAAGTTGATCAGTTCGGGAAGTTCCGTTTGTAAGAGCGCCCAGCCGAATCCCAAGCGCGAATCTCCATAGTGAAAAACTGTCGGAGGCAGAAAATCGCGATTGGGCTCAGCGGATTCATTCGTCCGGCTGCGCTCATCGCCGAAAAGGGTGACCGAGGCCAGAAGCGAAAGCGATGCGTTGGTGTGATAGGCGAGCCGCCACTGCCGAACGCGCCGCTCTTCCAAAAAGACAGTGACACTGGCAAGCCGGAGACGCGTTTCGCTGCGAAAGCGCGGACCATAGTCCACCACTGGATCTGGACGGGCATCGTCGTATTCGAAAGCGACTCGGTAAAACTTCGACGCTGCTGCCGCGTGGAGGCCATAGCG
Source organism: Verrucomicrobiota bacterium (assembly GCA_040754135.1). GTDB lineage: Bacteria > Verrucomicrobiota > Verrucomicrobiia > Limisphaerales > SIBE01 > JBFMDG01. The sequence goes on along the minus strand of JBFMDG010000100.1, from coordinate 11,416 downwards.
GATTTCCTCCGGGTAAAGCTGGCCGGCATCGATACGGTAGCGGTATTCGACCCGGTTGCCGTTTGGGTCTTGCGAAGCTTCGACATGCCAGGCAAAGGCGCCGTTTGTACTCCAGGAAAGGCGCGAATTTCCGGACTGACCGAACCAAAGGGTGACTCCATTGCGCAAGCGCCCCAGCCAACCACCACCGGTCGTTTGTTCGTAACGAGTAAAAGCGAATTCGTTTTCTTGGCGGAAGGTCCCGTCGGCTTGGCGAATCAGCTCTTCTCCTGTCCAATCGACAAAGCTGTCTGTCTCCGTATAAAGCGGCAGGCCCTTGTCGGTCTGGCGTTGAAGGAACGGTAGAGCCAGCCGCCAACCCAAGCCCAGCCAGCCGTTGCCGTGTCCGGAATTGTATTCGAGAGAAATTTCCGGCGCCCCGCCTCGCACGGGCGGCAGCTTCAAGGGAAAACGATAAACAAACGTCCCCGAGTTGAGTTGCGGTTCGAATGATTCCCCCAGCCCCTCGACCGAGCCTGGACCGGAGGGGAGCGAAATCGCTTGAGGCCCAACGCCGGACTTTTCTGCGCTTGCTGCCAGTAACGTGGCGCTTCCGAGACAAATCAAGCACCCCGAGAAAGCGATCTTCATGACGCTGCTTGTTAAACCTGGAATTACAGTTCAAATGCGACCAGTTGAACGTCGATGAAGCCGATATTCCACCCGCGGGCGCTGTACTCGTGAACACCTGCAGATGGAAAATCAACCACAGAAATGCTCGAGGGCGCGACGGACAGTTGCGAGGTAGTTCCGTCGGGTGCAACTGTAAAAATGCTATTCGAAACTTGCTTCCCATTCCGAACAATTTCGCACTGTGCCGCATCGTTACGGACGCTTCGAGCTCTTTCCAATCTGCCGACGCCTCCTCCGGATTGAAGCATTACGAAAACGGGGCGCCCCGATGTGGTGATCGTCACCTTCAGCTGTTCCGGCGCCGCACCGCCTTCCACCGGTTCCACGTTCACAATCGGGGAGAGCGCCACGCCGCCAAGCACGGCTTCTTTGCCTACGAGTCGCGGAGCGAGCTTCGTGACAGAGACGCTGCCGTCCTGGATTGCGGCGGCGCCCACCGAATTAGGCTCCACGCTAGCGGCGGCTTGGGCCCGCATGGCGGTTTGGGCCTGCATGGCGAACGGCACGCTCAAGATCTGTTGCCGGGGCAGGATTTCTCTCCGTTGGTCAGTTGGAATGGTGGCGGCGGGTGTCCGTAGGATGGTGAGGCCAAGGAATCGATTCGAGCCTGCAAACGCATCGGGGAGTGCTGTAGGAAGGGTTGGATCAACCGCCTGTCCGTTGTCGTTGAGGATAACATTAAACAACCCGTCCACGACAGTGACTTCGAACTCCCGTCCCCAGACCAAGGCCGATGATTCGGTTGAGCTGGGGTCAGACCAAAGGCGGAAAGCCAGGCGATAATTGCCGTTCGGCAGTGGCTGGCCCTGCGCATCGGTGAGCTTGCCTTGGTAATTGATGAGCGGTGGCACGCCTTCCGCGGCGCGGCAATAGTTTGAGCAGAAAACGCTGATCAGCAGGCCAAACAGGAAGTAGGTTAGTCTTGTCTGTTTCATATCATTGTTGAGTCAGTTTAGTCAGGGCCGGGGTTTGACGAGGCAGTTCTGATCCTGAAAGCCTTTGGCGAAGATCTGCAATTCAATGTCTTCGATGATTCCCAGATTGAGGAGGAGCAGACCGTTGTTCGCCGACGTGCCTGCCCGAATGGTCAACCCCCACTCGGTGTTGGCCGGACTGCGCTCCTGAAACGCGTCCGTTCCGGAGAGTGCCTCAAGATTGTTAATCGAGGCCGACACGCGCCCGTTGTAGATCGGGAGGTTGAACATACGGAGGCCAACGTTGCTGTCGTCGCAAAAGCGGGCTGAAGAACGAATGAAGGCGCGCCCCCGCTGTTCGAGATCGACAGAGATTTCCGCGCGTTGGCCGCCGGTGAAGGAACCGCCTTCCGGCTGACCGTCAATGGCAAAGTTGATCCGGACGCCTTTGTGTTGCGCGCCGTTGATGTCGGTTCCAGAGAAAATCAGCAGACCAAAGAGTGTTTCGTCATAGAGCGGGTTGAGTTGCAGGCCCAAATCCGGTGAAACCATATTGTCGAGCGAGAGCGCAAATGGGATGGAGAGGGACTGCGGGCGACCCCGTTCGTCTCGGGAAACATGCGCCTCCAGGAATCGCCTCCAAGCGTCTCGACTCGCGAGGTAGCCCGAACCTTCGAGGGTAGGCTCATAGATGTAACGTTCGGCGATGGGCAGGTTCGCGTCGCGCAGGCGGTTGTGCTGGATCAGTTGATGGCGCAGCGAAACCACGGCCGTCTTGTATGCCCGGGAGGATTGATAGCTGCTCCGCAGAAAGGCATCCTCGGATTTCAACCCGTTGAGCACCGCCTGCAACCCCGCCGTGTTTCGGCAGGCCAAAACCCGCGCGACGTAGTTGGTGGTGGAACTTGCCGGCCGATTGTCGAGGTAATAGAAAGCCTGGGCGGCCACAAATGTCCATTGTTGAGCCAGAAGAAAGGCGTCTTCGGCCTGGCGCACCGCCGCGTCCCGCGCGACCCGGTAATCCGGTGAAAGGCGCGGATCGTTCTGATTGCGCAACGAGATGGCCCGGAAATAATCGGTCACCAGCCGGCCAGCTCGGGCGAAGAGGGTGGCGAGCTTGTCTTGCTCGATGGCGAGGGACTGCCGGGTGAGCAGGATGTTCAGGCGCTGGCGTTCGGCTTGAAGCTGGAGCGTAAAAAGGGCCTCGGCCAAGCGGCGCTCGATTTCGTTGGCTGCCTCGAACTGGATCTCGGCTCTCTCCAACGCAGCGATTCGATCCTTTTGCGCTTGAATCTCGGCCAGGCGTCGCGCCCCGTCCGCCTGAATCCGTCCACTTTCGCGGGCTGCGGCGGCGGAGAGGAAGCCATTGGCGATGGAAGCGCCGGCACTCGCCGCGCCTTCCGCAGCGTCGGCCCAGTCCCCAAGCTGGCCCGATCCAACAGCGGCTATCGTTGAAAATGTTGCTTTAGTGAACCCCGGCGCCGCCGAAACCAAGCCTTGCTTGACCGCCAGATCGGCCTGGACTTCCGCCAGGCTTCTTGCGATTTCGGCCTGAATTTCTCCGGCCTGTCTGTCGAGAGCGACGATCTTTTCGCCGTTGGCTTGAATGAGATACGCGATCCTTCGCTGGCCCTGCGCGCTCGCCTTGGCGATCTCCTCTTTCTTTTGCATTTCCTTGAACAGGTTTTCGAGATCGAGCGCGGCCCCCTGGAATTGAGTTCGGGCGCTCTCGACGCTTATCCATTGCTGATAGATCAATCCCGAATTCTGACCGAGGCTTGAGGGGTACTGATTTGTGCCGAAAATCTCACGCCCGAGACGTTCGCGATCGTTGGGCGGCAGAGTGGCGAAGAAGTAATCCGGGATGGGATTGCCTTGCGGATCATTGGCAACCGTGCCGCAAAGTTCGACCAACTCGCCGTTGTAGCGAGCGCGCAGATCTTCCTGGACCACCTGGTTTTCGTAGGTTGCGTTCTCGAGAACGGCAATCCGCGCTTCGGCTGTCTTTTGCAAGTCATCGGCGTCTCGCACCAGGGTTTCCGCGAGGTCCAGGGCACGTCGAAAATTGCTGCGTTGATCTTGGGAATCCCCGGCGAAGAATGGAACGTAATCGGTGGTAAACTCTCCGTAACGTCGGGACAGATCCGGAGAATTGGCCCCTCCGGATCCGGCCACAAAATTAATCTGTCCTCGGAGGATGGCCTCGCGCAGGCGGCTTAAATCCTGGAGGACCGCAAGTGTCTTTGGCGCGTCGGTAAAATTGAAAACCGGCAAATCGCGAAAAGCGCCCGCCAGGAGCAGGTGCCCCTGGATTTCAGCCACGCCTGAGTCCAGCGCTTCGAGCAACATTGGTGAAGGCGCCTGACCGCGCAATGGGTCGCGAAAATCGGCCTGGTAGCCTAAGAGCATCGAACGCAGATGTGTTTCCGCCCACTGCGCGAGACCACGAATGTAAGTATCGACCAGGCGCGACACTTCGTTGGTTGTCTGATCCTTCAGGCGCGGGTTTAGGTTTTCGAGAATCTTTGCGTCGAATGCGCTGCCGGTGGCTTCGACCATAACCGCGGCGCCGCGGCGGAAGAAGTCTGCGGCGCTCGTCAGCAGGGGGATCTCGCGCAGGAGGGCGTTTGCGTTCCCGAGGCGCGCTTTGACCAGTGCCACGAGCGCGGCATTACCCGCGAAATTGAGAGGGATCATTCGCTCCTCGAAGGTCGAGACCAGACCGCGCGCCGCCGCGCCGTCGAATGGATGGATGCGGAGAGCCGCGCGAAAGCGAGCTTCCGCGTCGCGAATTTTGTCTTCGAAGTAGTTGATCTGCGGGTCCGAGGCAGGCACTACCTCTCCGGTGGGGCGGAGCGCGCCTTCGAAGCGAATGTCAAAGGCGCCTCCTAGCAGCCCAATGGGTTTGCCGTTGACCTCCGTGTAGCGGTAGCTAGCGCCTGCACGAACCAGGGAGGCGGCCTCAGCTCGGAGTGTTGGCCCCGCTTCGAGATATCCGAGAGGTCCGGCGACGATCTGGCCAAAGGCGCTGTGGGCGAGCTGCACGGTAACGGGAGAGCCGTCCATCACCACACTGGCCGAGGGGATTTGACCATCCAACGGGCCAGCATTGCCCCCCGCCCATATGGCTACGGAGCGCGAGTCAAGATTCGCGACACGATTGGTAGCGAATCCAGCGCTGTCCGGCGGTCGATCCACGGCGTCCAAGACGGTGATGGTGCGCTGGCGGTTTTCGAAATGCCCTTCAGCAAAGACAAACTGATGGGAGCTCGCGCCAACGGAAGCGACGCTCAACAGGTTGGCCATTACCAGGAGAAGTGAGCCGCGTATCATGATCTGGATGGTGTTAGTTGGCCGCCGTCAGTTGGATGGAACCCGCCGTGACGTTTGGCTGTTGGGCCGCCGTCAAGCCGCGAAACTCGAGGCGGTAGCCGCCGCTCCAGACGTTGGAACCGGCCGAAGCGAGATTTTCGATGCTGAAGGTCCAAGTGACGGTCCGATTCAGTCCCGGGAGTTGGATGGAACCGATGGCTGGCGCAACAAAGCGCGGCCGTCCGTTCTCGATAGTGGCGGCCATTGGAAATTGTCGCGGAAAGAGCGTCGATTGCGCAGCGTCGATGAACGCTTCGCTGCCGCCTCGTGCGGTGGCGCGAATGGCCAGGCGAAACGATTGAGGACCCACGGCCGAATTGTTCGTGGGGGTCAGCATGGCGAGAAAGGAACGCTCTCCCAAAGCTTCGCGCGCTTCAGTGATGAGGAGGCGGTGGGTGAGCGGCCCGCCAGCGGCAAGGCGATACGTCAATGGACTGCCTTCAACAAGGCTCAGGACCAATGTACGGTCGCGGTCTAGCGTGGGCGAATCCTTCAGCAGGATTGGGATGACGGCCTCGCGGCCATTCACCTCGACTTGACCGAGCCGCGTGCTCGCATCGAACCCTGGGATTTCGTAGTCCCGGAGATCTGAGTCCGTGCTCGGCAGCGCCGTGCCACCAACCTCGAAGCGCAGGACGCCTTGATATTCCTTGCTGAAGTTGACACGGACGTTAATCGCGGGAAGTGCCGCCAACGCGACACTGTTTGCTTCTGCAAACGAAACAATCGGCAGCATCGCCTCATTGCGATAATCGTGCAGGTCGGGCACTGCGTTCCCGGTATGATCGTCGAGGGCATCGCGGACATCCAAAGCGGCTCCGACCCTGCGAAAGCGAAGTTCCCACACGTCATCGATGCCATCGTTATCTGTGTCCATAGGTTGAGCCACTGGCACGCGCTGAACACGATAAAATCTCGCTGAGCCGGCCGGAGCTGAATCTCTAAGCTCTCCCATCTCGGAGCCACCGAATCGCAAATCGACGGCCAAGTTGATTTTTGTGACTTCTTCGCCTCGATAGAGCACGTAATAGAAATCCGTTGCACTGGTGTGATGAATAGCGACGCGACCCTGGTCATCAAGCTGCAAACGAATCCTGAGTTCCGCAGTTTGCTCCGCCGCGGGATTGCCACTCGCGAGAGTGGCACTGAACAGCAATACCGCTAACAAGTGCTTTGAACGGGCCTTTGGGCTGCGACACGTTTCAGGCATGACCGCACTTTACGAAACAGTTACAGCTCGGGTCTATTCGTACAAAGATGGTAGGCCGCTGGTCTGATTAAATTGAGGGGCTGATCCGCTAATCGAAGATTTTTCTCCCCTTTGCCGTTAGGAAAAGGTCCGCCTGGTTAGTAGTCTCTTGGAAATGCTCTGTTGACCGCTTCCGTGCGGCTGTTCACATGGAGCTTCTTGTAAATTTGCCTGATGTAAACGCGTACGGTGCCGATGCTAATGCCAAGTTTGTCGCCAATTTCTTTGTAGAGGAGACCATGAGCCAGCAAATGAAGGACTTCCTGTTCGCGCGGCGAAAGGACTGCGACTGCCGATGGATTAGCGGGCTGGGATTGGAACGCCTTGATGACTTGGCGCGCGATCTGACCCGACATGGGCGCGCCGCCCTGATGAAGTTCCTGAATGGCTTCCAGCAATTTGGCTGGCGGGGTTTTCTTCAGCACATAGCCCGTTGCACCGGCTGCGAGTGACTGAAAAATGCGCTCGTGATCCTCAAACACGGTCAACATCATAACCTGGGCCTCGGGCAGCGTCAGTGTCAGCTGACGAATGCACTCGATTCCTGACATGCCGGGCAATTGGATGTCCATGAGAATCACGTCTGGCCGCAAAGCCGGCAAGTGAGCGAGAGCTTCCTCAGCCGAAATGCAGGCAGCGATGCAAGCGAATCCTGGCGAACCGTTGATCAGCAGATGCAAGGCTGCGCGTGTTTCGGGATTATCTTCAACCAACGCTACTTTGACCCGATTGTCAGACATGAATTTTGTCATCTTTCAACGAGGCGTTTGCCTTCGGCAACTCGTATGAATGTATGAGAATGGCAGGTCCGCAGATCCTCACCGCGGGCTGCTTTCACGCCGAAGAGATTGTTTGGACAGGGGGACTTCGACCAGGACCTCGGTTCCCGCATTTGGTTTGGATCTGACATCGAGCCGCCCCTTCAGCGTTCGCATGCGGTCCTGCATATTTCGCAACCCATTACTGAACTCCGAACCTTCGCCATCCAGTCCCTTGCCGTTGTCCGAGACGATCAACCGCACCCGATCGGGTAAACCATTTTGGGAGCCGTCGTCATGCAGTAACTCCAGTTGCACGCGAATTTCCGTTCCACCCGAATGCTTCCGAGCGTTGTGCAGCGCTTCCTTCAATATCAAAAACAGATTCCGGCGCAGTTCCGACCGGATGGGGAGAGTCGGAACCTCGGGTGGAAACTCCAATTGCATATTCATGCGGCTCGACTCGAGCCATTCGGCGGCGTGTTCCCGAAGATAGGCCACCAAGTTGTCGAGCGTGTCGTAACGAGGGTTGGTGGCCCATACGAGCTCGCCGAGGCTGTCAATGAGACCGCTCGCAATTCCAGATACCTTGCGGGCTCGCTCCGTAGTGGCCACCGGGTCCTCGGGATGCCCGATCACTGTCTCTGCGAGCAATGCGACATTGGTCAGGTTCGCGCCCAATTCGTCATGCATATCCCTGGCGATGCGGGCCCGTTCTTCATCGAGGAGGTGCTGTTGTTCCAATTGTTGGATGCGCCGAAGGCCACGAATGCGCGCGTAATGAATGCCCCAGGCCACGCCGGCGACGGCGATAAAACAGATCATGTAAAACCATGCGGTCTGGTGAAAGAAAGGCCGCAGAACAAAGGCAAATTCCGTCTGATGATCATTCCAGTTTCCATCCCGGTTCGCCGCTTTGACGCGAAAATTGTACGACCCGGGCCGTAAATTGGTATAAACAGCGACGCGCTCATTACCTTGCGCCTCGCGCCAGTTGGGGTCGTACCCTTCAAGTTTGTATCGGAAGCGGGTTCCTTGAGGGTTTTGGAAGGTCGTGGCTGTGAAACGAATCTGCAGTACTCGGGCGCGGCCAGGTGGCAACCGGAGAATCGATCTGGGTTCACGCCCCTTAAACAAGGGCGTGTCCGGAGGCAGGCCATCGCCAAAAATTACTTCCTCATCAGCTACCGCTTGCTCGATGATTACTGAAGGGGACAGGCTGTTTTCGATCATGCTAGCGGGATCTATCACAACCAACCCATTCATAGTTGGGAACCAAAGCCGGTCGTCTACGGTTTTCCATCCCGAAGGTTGATACCCACTGCTCGTGACAGCGCTGCGCATGCCGTCCATCTCACCGAGAACAAAACAATCTGTCGTGTGGGCGCGTCCATCCGCCACAGCATTCAAGGCTTCTCGTTCCACTCGATAAATTCCTCGCACTGAACTGATCCACAAATGGCCGTGGCCATCTTCAAGAATGTGGTGGATGACCGGATCAAACAGGCCGTGCTCAGTTTGGATGCTGGCCAATTTGCCCTTGCGCAGGCGATTGATACCGTTGACCGTGCCGATCCAGAGAATCCCATCAGAATCCTCGTATAAGGCCTGGATGAAAGGGCTGACGAGACCGTCGACTGACGTGAGCATCGAAAATCGGCCCTTCTCGAGAGCAAATAAACCAGAGCCAAACGTGCCAAACCAGATTCTGCCAGACCGGTCCTCATGAATGACGCGCACGTTCTCTGGCGATCGACCGGCGCTATCTTTGAACGCTGCGGATTCGCGCAGGAATAGTGCTTCACGATTGGTATCGAGTTCCGGTCCGGTAAAAGACCGCCACAACGGCTCTGGAACCTGGAAAAGCTTTCTATTAGTTCCGATCCACAGGTTGCCCTTCGAATCATGCTGGACCACTCGCACATTGGCGCCCAAAGGCGTGCTGACAACCCGGCGGTAGTTCCCCTCTGCAAAAAGGCTCACGCCCCAGATATGCCCTTCAGTTCCGCCCCAGATGTGCCCTTCCGGAGATATGTAGAGGCATCGCGCCGTGTCAAAGTTAAAGAAATTCCGGCGCTGAGCAGGAAAGGGCGTGAATTGGCCATTGCGAAAAGCACTCAATCCGCGCGAACTCGCGATCCAGAGAGTGCCGTCTGGCGCGCCGCAAACCGCATACACGATGTCATAAACCAAACCATCCGCCGCGGTAAATGTGCGAACTCGGTTAGTTTGTAGCTGAATAAGTCCATCCCATTCCGTGCCAATCCAAATGCTGCCCTCGCGGTCTTCTAGAATCGAAAATATACGTTGCTCCGGCACCGAACTGGGGATTGACACGGGAACAAATTGACCGCGCCGAATTCGAAACAGGCCGTCAAAATGAGAATAAATCCAGATGTCACCGGATCGACCTAAATGCAGACAATGCAGGTATCGGTGCGATCGATCAGCGGGGTCACTCACGGCTGTGACGATTCCATCTTTCCAGTAATACAACCCCTCATGGCTCGCCCACCAGAAACGTCCTTGGTCGTCGCTAGCCAACCCGGTAAAGGTACCTTGCGCTACAATGCCAGTTGATTGCCCGGAGGCTCGGTCGAACTCCTCTAAATTATGCGAGTTCTCAATCCAGACTCGCCCAGACTCATCCTCGTGTACCAGGTGAATTCTTCCAGTAAAGGCAAAGCCCTCTTTATACTGACCCGTATCGGGGCTGTAGTTTTCGAAACGACCATTCCGAAAGTAATTCAAGCCGCGTTCGGTGCCAATCCAGATGCCTCCCCTTTTTGAGAGGCTCAGTGACAAAACCAAATCATGGGACAAGCCATTTCGCGTGCTAAACCGCGAAAAAGTCCCTCGCTCGAATTTCAGCAAGCCTTGCGAAGTTCCGACCCAAAGAACGCCGGCCGCGTCTTCGAGGAGTGCCGTGCAATTATCGTCGTGCATGGCCGGAGCATTAGCTCGATTAAAAACCGTAAAGCGATTCCCATCGAAACGAGCCAACCCCGCGCGCGTGGCCACCCAGACATATCCATCGCGCGTCTGCAGGATGTGTTGGACTGAATTGTGAGGCAGCCCCTGCTCGGTTTTCCACTGCCGGATCCGAAAGTCCGGCTCGAAAACCGCGGCCGACATAAGCTCGGTCGCACATGATCCCAAAGCGATGAGCGCCACGCTGCGCTGCAAGTTTCGCAAAATCACGCTTGTCATGTTTCGTAAAAATATTCGGCAAAAGCAATTCTTTCTCGCTCCTGCCCCACACAGGTCGTGCCGGCCTACTGACCAGCCGTTCGCGCCTCGCGGCAGGCCAAAATCCTTTGCGGCATATCCCCAGCCATTAGCGAAACGCATCACGCGCTTGCCTGATGCGATCAGCCGTAGATTTGGTGGAAAAGCATTTCAGGCCCGCGCCCGATTGTGACTGAGGGCCGGAAAAAGGTATCTTCGTTTCGAAGCAAAGGAGTGGGTTATGAAAAGGCAAGGTTTACCGCACCCGAACAATTTCCATTTGTCCGCCGCGGCCGGTTGGTTGCAATTGGGCAACCCGGCCGAGGCGCAAAAAGAACTCGATCAAATCGATCCCGGATTGCACCACGACGCCGACGTGCTTTTGGTGCGGTGGCTGATCGAGGAGAAAATGGAAAACTGGGAAGCGGCCAAAGACACGGCGCGCCAGTTGTTCATTGCCGATTGCGGGCGGTCGGAAATCTGGATCCTTGTCGCGGCCAGTTTGGCGGAAGTGGATGGACCGCGCGCCGCTTTCGAGTTTCTGCAGCAAGCCGCGCCTCATTTTCCACTCGACTCGTCGATTCCGTATAATCTCGCGGTGCTGGCCAGCCGTTGCGGCGAAGTAGAAGAAGCGCGTCGCTGGCTGAACGAAGCGTGCCGCGTCGTTGGCCGAATCCAGAGCAAGACCGTCGCGGAAAAATGTTCGTTGCTGAGTGAACTGGGCGAACGCGCGGCAAACGAGCCGGGGCTAAAACCGCTCTGGGAAGAAATCATGCGCTCGGCCTGGGCAGTGTAATGTAATTTCTCCACGTTCTCCTGGCCATTGCGTCGCTTGCGAGCAGTGCGAGCGTTGCCGAGTTCGCAGACATTTTCCTCATCGGTTGTTCCGATTTTCACGCTGCCATTTTCCAGGTCACGTTGCGAAGAATTTTCCGTTATGCGGGCGATGGCTTGATCGATTTGCGCGAAAATTTTTTCAGAAATTTTCGTGGTCATTCGAGTTTTTGATTGACTTTTTTCTCCAACTTTTTTACATACACCCCCCGTTAATTGAAGTTGGTTCCTAACCAGCCACTCGGAACCTCGACAAGGATTCATCGAACAAATCCAAACGACAAAATCCTTTTGCCTGGAAAGTTTCACGCCTGAAACCCGGGGGACTTTATGCCCTCAAACAGGTCATTTTCTCTGGAATTACTGGAGAGCCGAGTTCTTCTCTCGAC
>JBFMDG010000099.1:0-14370 GCA_040754135.1 Verrucomicrobiota bacterium | reverse complement strand
ATGACGTCGTCGGCTTTTGCAACCACGTGAATGCAGGTCGCGAACCGCGGAATGGCAGCCGCGGCTTTTATCTTCTACGCCGAGGTGACGAGAAGAAGAAATCGACTGGGTTACCGGAACTGCCTGCAGAGTACACGCCGTACCTCTTGGCCAAACCTATTAAAGCAGAGATTATCGCCGTCGGCGCATCCACCACTCGTCCGAGCGCGGTGGATTGGAAATTCAAAGACACACCTGTCACCCTCGACGCCGGAAAAAATCATGGCGTCCGAGTCGGCATGGAACTCGTCGTCACAAAACCGCGGAACACAGTAGAATCTGTCCGCGTGGTCAAGGTCGATGAGACCCGTTCCGAGGCCGTCATGACTCAATTTGGTGAAGAAGCGCCTGGACCTCGAGTCGGGTGGCGGGTGTCCACCCGAGCGCCGTGAAACACGCGGTGAGCCAATGCAAGTGAGAGGCCCTCGAGCGTATGCCAATTTTCCTCGTCGACGTCGCGGCCAGGGTTTCGGCGGCAAGTACGCGCAGATCGACCAGATCGATTCCACCGTTGTAATCGGTAGTGGCGTTGTTATAATCCACTTTTCGTCGAGCCATCCCAGTGATCACGCATACAGACAATCCGCTCCTGCTCTGGTACACCGCGGGTTGGATCGCCTTCTGTCTTATCGCGACCGGCATTTTGGTGCGCGACGGCCCGCAAGTCGGGCTTGAGCTGCGTCGCTACTGTCGATATCTCACCATGCGCTGGAAGCTGGCGATCTTCGTCCCAGCCTTCCTTTTCGTGACGGTCGCCGGGCGCTTCACAGATGATGAAACATGGGACGTGATTAGCGGAGGTGGCATGTCATTGCTGACGTATTTCTCCGCTCCATGGTGTCTGGGAATGGTTTATCAAGTGATCGTTGGGCGGCGGCCGCGCCATTACCTGTTTGTTGCCTCCGCGCTTTTATTATTTTCGAGCAGCTGGTTCTACGACGGCTATTTGCTCCTGCGGGATGGCTGCTACACAACCCGCTGGTGGAGCAATCTGATGTTGTCGCCGATCATCTACCTGGCTGCAGGATTCTTGTGGAACCTCGAAGCGCATGGACGCTTCGGCGTCAGGCTCGGATTCGTGCGTGCGGATTGGCCTAGCCGCCCGATGGATGGCCGTTTCTTGCCGATCCTTTTCTTTTCGATTCCGCTCATACTCATTGCAGGCTTCGTCCTGGTCGCATTCGTGCAATGGCGATTAACGCCGATTGGCAGATGAACAGATGCGACAACAGCCGATGGTTAACGCCGATGCGCATGAACGATCAGATCTGCGTTCGAGTTGGCTTGTGCCGGGCAGCGTTTCTGCGGGCAGGAGTCGTGTTGTCGCCCATCTTTTGACGAGCGCAAACGGCTCTTTTTCTTGATTGCGCATTTCAGCAAGGGCACTCTCCAACCCATGATCCAGCCGAACCATCGCGCGTCCAAACCTTGCTTAACGGATGGCAAAGGTGCGCAAGCTGGTTTCGAAATGGGAATCTTCTTTCGTGACCTTACGCTGGTCGCACTGCTGAATGTTGGCTGGCTTGACTCCTGAGGTGCACATGACACTCAAAGAAACACTCGCAGAGCTGAAATCATTGGGTAATGAGAATGTCCGCGCCCACAACAAAAAATATGGCGCGAGCGATAATCAATTTGGTGTTCGCCACGGGGATATCCGAAAACTGGCTGCTAAAATCAAAACCCACCACGAGCTCGCGATGGCTCTTTGGAAAACCGGGAATGTGGACGCCCAGCTTTTGGCCATTCTCCTGATGAAGCCGACAAGTTTGTCAGCCGATGAAATGGATCGGATCGTTCGATCCATCTCGTTCGCGCACGTTGCCGATTGGCTCAATTCGTATGTCGTGAAAAATCATCCGGACAAGGAGACGCTGCGGCAGCAGTGGTTGAACGACGCGAATCCATGGGCAGCCCGCGCCGGATGGAGTCTGACCGCCGAGCGCGTGGCAAACAACTCCGACGGGCTCGATTTGCCAGCGATCCTCGACCGGATTGAATTGGAAATGGCCGGCGCAGCCCCGGAAGTGCAATGGACCATGAACTCCTGTCTGGCCGCCATCGGAATCCATTTTTCGAAGCATCGCAAACGCGCCCTGAGCATCGGCGAGAAGCTGGGTATCTACCGCGATTATCCCGTTTCCAAAGGATGCACGTCGCCCTTCGCCCCGATTTGGATTAACGAAATGGTGCGCCGGAAATCTTTGAAGAAATAGGGGTTTTTAACGAATAGATGGCAACGCCTCTCTTCGCAATGCTCCATCAGCCTTCCGCTGATCTTTTGGTGAATTTGGAAGCCACGGTATCCCAGAGGTCGCGTGGAAAGATTGGCTTCTGCAAGTAATTCACACCTTGCTCGAAAAGCGTTGGCCCGAGCAGTTCCGCCGGCAATCCGCTCGTGAAGATCACTTCCAATTCCGGTTTTTCTTTTTTGAATCGTTCCGCCAGATAGGTCCCGCGATCCCGGCTGGAAAGGGAAATGTCCGTCAGCAACAGATCGATTGTGGCGCGATTCTTCAGCCAGAGATTCTCGGCTTTCTCCTGCGACTCGGCCCAGAACACGAGATAACCTTCCGATTCCAACAATAATCGAAGGACTTCGCCGACCACCGGTTCATCTTCGATCAGGAGGATCGTTTTCGGTTTCCAAAATGAAGTCGAGTCATCCTGTGCAGGAACGGAGTCGGTTGATGGAGGCGGGACGTTCGCCATGATGGCAGCCTGGAGCAAATCGTGTGCTGATAGTGCTTTCCGCAGTGGACTGCTCCAAATGCGTGATCTCAGAAGAAGGGACTGTCTCAAAAAGTGACAAATCCATCGCGCCTGCTGAAGCAATTATTTGCGTGAAGTTTCGACAGCGTTTGCACGACGGGATCGGCGCTGTTGGGTTCGCCGGGAACGCGATCATTCCTCGCCGGCGTAATAATCCAAACCTTCCGACCGGATAATCCGCCGGTAAGGCGAGCGCACGAGCCAACGTTGCGTGTCGGGATAATAGCACGATTCGCCCAATGGATTGTCCGCCACGACGTAAAGGAGCAGGTCTTCTGTCCCATCGTTCGTGATCTGATGGGGCTGGTCCGGTTGGAAAATAAATGCGTCGCCCGGCTCTATGGGGGTGGTGCCATTCTGATGGCGCACGGAGCCTTTGCCGGAGATCACGTGATAGAATTCCCACTGGGCACTGTGCGAGTGGTAGGGGTAATTGCATTTGCCGGGAGGAATGCGGCAGATTTCGACATCGAACGGATGCCGTTCGAGCAGATCGGTGGACTGTGGTTTTCGCCCGAGCGCTTCGGAGATCTCCTGGCTCGCGCCGGCAAATTTTCCTTTGGGAGAAGCCCAGGTGATTTCGGGAATTGCTTTGGTGTTGACCTTGCGCATGGTTGTCGAGTTATCGCTTTCCAGCGCGCAAGGCAAATGGAAATTGAATGCAAACGTGCCGTTCTCGAAATCGTTCGCACCTCGGCTGGTTTTTCAGGTGAATTCAGGGAAGGCGCGCCTGCAATTTCAACGAGGGTGCACGCTGGATGCGGACAGCGCGTGCCTCGCTAAAAGACCCCATCAACGCCCATCGATAGAGCAGGACAGGGGCTAAGACCAGGACTAGGCGAGCTTGGCGCGGCCGGTCGAATCACCGAATTGTTCGACTCCATTGACGCCCAGCGTATCGAGCATTGTCAGGAAAAGATTGCTCATGGGAACGCCGCCCAATTTGACGTAACGGCCCGGTGTCATTTTTCCTCCGGCGGCGCCGGCCAGCACGATGGGCAGATTCACATGCGTGTGGCGATTGCCATCGGAATTGCCGCAGCCATAAACAATCATGCAATTGTGCAGCAGCGATTGGCCATCGACATCTTTGGTTTGTTCGAGGCGTTCCAGAAACGCGGCGAATTGTTTCATGTACCACAAATCGATTTCCGCGATTTTGTCCATCATGCCGGTGTTGTTCCGGTGATGTGAAAGGTAATGGTGGCCTTCGGGAATTCCGATTTCCGGAAACGCGCGGTTGCTCCCGTCGTGGGCCAGCAGCAGCGTGGCGATGCGTGTGGCATCGGTTTGGAAAGCGAGGTGCAGCATGTTGAACATGATTTGCACGTGTTCCTGAAAACTCGGCGGAATGCCGGGCGGCGTATCGATGGCCGGATCGGGCACCTTGCCGAATTGCTCGGCGCGTTCAATGCGCCTTTCGATCTCCCGCACGCTCGTCAAATACTCGTCGAGCTTCTGCTGATCACGGGCCGCCAGTTGCCGTTGCAGCGCTTTGGCGTCATCGAGCACGAAATCGAGGATGGATCGCTGCTGGGCTTGACGCAGTTTCAGGCTCTGCGCGCGTTCTCCCGGACGGCCGGAGCCAAAGAGCCGTTCAAAGACCAATCGCGGATTAGGCTCGGGCGCAACCGGCGTTGTAGGCGATCGCCAGGCCAGGTTGAATTGATAGGCGCAGGAATATCCCGAATCGCATGAACCCGATTTGCGCACCGCATCACAAGACAACTCCAACGACGGAAACCGCGTCAGATGCCCGTACTGTTGCGCAGCCAATTGATCGATGGACACGCCGGCCTGAATGTCGCCTCCGGCCGTTTTCTTCACGCGCACACCCGTCAAAAATGTTCCGTTGGCGCGCGCATGATCGCCCGGACCGTCCGGACCCGGAGTGGCGTGGACATGATCGAGGCCGGAAATGACCTGCACCTTGTTCCGAAGCGTTTCCAACGGTTGCATGGTGCGGTTGAATTCGAATGCGCTCCCTTCTCCTTTGGGCCACCAATAACCTTGATGCGCGCCATTTGGGAAATAGACATAAGCCATGCGTAAGGGCGCGCCGCTCGGGGTCGTGGCCATGGCGCCGGCAGATTTCGCATTGGCCGCCATGACGCGTGATGGGAGGAGTGATTCAAAAGCGGGCAGGGCGAGACACGCGCCCAGTCCGCGCAGGAATTTGCGCCGGCTCAAACTCAAATAGCGTTCGGCTTCGAAGTTCCGATTTGGCGAGGCATTCTTTTTCATAGCGACAATCAATTTTGAGCGATGCTTTTCACTGATTCCCCTGGTTCCACGCTGGTGACCGCCGGCAACTGACGGCGTTTTTGAAACGGCGCCGATTCGATGACGCCCATCAAGAGCGCGGACATCTTCCCATCGGCCGAGTTCAAACGCTCCACGATTTGATCCACGGCATGCACGTCATAATATTCCAAACCGCGGCCCAAAGCGTATGTGAGCAGTTTTTCGGTCAGACATCGATAAAAATCAAGGCGCCGTTCGTTGGTTAAAATTCGTTTCAGATCGGACAAGCCGCTGAAACTTTCGCCCGTGATCAAACGCCCGGTCGTATCGATCGGCTGGCCTCGTTCCTTCTCGCGCCACATGCCGAGGGCATTGAAGTTCTCCAGCGCCAGCCCAAGCGGATCCATGCGGCTGTGGCAGGAGCTGCACAGCGCCTTGCTCCGGTGCATTTCCATCGCTTCCCGCATGGTCGGTTCGCGATCTTTAAACGCGCGTTCCGCTTCCTCGAGCTCCGGCACGTCGGGCGGCGGAGGCGGCGCCGGTGTTCCCAGAAGGTTGTCGAGAATGAACAAACCGCGCTTTACCGGAGAGGTGCGCGTCGGATTCGAGGTCACCGTCAGAACAGATCCCTGGGTGAGAATGCCGCCACGGGCATGGCCCGAGGGCAAACTGACCCGGCGCATTTCTCCGCCAATGACGTCCGGGATGCCGTAATGCCTGGCCAGCCGTTCATTGAGAAAAGTGTAATCACTGTCGATCAGTTCGAGGACGCTGCGATCCTCCCGCACGATGTAACGAAACATCAGTTCCGTCTCTTCGCGCATGGCCCGGCGCAATGGTCCATCCAATTCGACCGCCGGCCGTTCGAACGGCCGCCGTGGCCGCTCGGATTGACGCGCCATGTCCGCCCCATCCCGCCGCAACACCACGCGGGCATTGATCTGAATCCCTTCGACATCGCGCACTTGCAGCCATTGACCGACAAAATTCTCGATCCATTCGTCGGCGCGTTCGTCCGCCAGCATGCGCTGCACCTGGGCGGCGAGGTTCTTGCGCAATTCGCCCCGTTCCGCCAATCCCATCAGGGTGTCGTCAGGCATGGTTGACCAGAGGAAGTAAGAGAGGCGCGAGGCCAGCGAGAATTCATCCACCGGCGCCGCCAATGTTGCAGAGGGCGTCTCTGAATTGTTCTTCGGACGCGGCGCGCGATCTCTCGCGGATTTGGTTTGGGCGGATTTGCCGCGCGCTGGGCGCGTCTCGGCCACTCGCGGATTGGCTGCGGAAGATTCGACCTCCTCGACCCGAAACAGGAAGCGAGGCGAAGCAAGCACCGCAACCATCGCCTGGGCAGCGCCGTCCTCAAATTTCTTGCCGGGTTGACGCCACACCTGCTCGGCCAATTGCACCAGCCGATCCACCGTAGGCCGGTCAACGGGGCGCCGAAAGGCCTTTCGCGCGAATCGCTCCAGCACTTCTTGCGCGTATTCGCGTCGCTCTTTGCTGGAGGCGGGCGGTGTCTCGCGTGAAAAGAACCGGTCGTAATTCGGTGTGCGAGTCCACAATTTGGAATCGAGAGGGCCTTCAATCTTTACGGAAACGATCCGCAAGTCGAGCGAGTTGCGCTTTTCGGTTTCCGCTTTCAACGGTTCGAGCTTCAAACGCATCGAGTGCTCGCCCGGGCTCCATTGATTCGTGAACTGAAAGGGAAAGCGCTTGTTATTTTGCCAGGCAAACTCGTGACGCAATTGCTCCTGACCATCGACCTCGAACTGAACGCGGCATTGGCCCGGATCAAAATCGAACTGGCCGAGCACTTCCAGTTCGAGCGTCCAACGATACTCGCCCGGCTGTTCGATTCGAAACTTCGCCGCTACCTCGCCCGCTTTGTAAAAATTCATCCGCTCCCCATGAACACCTCCCTCGCCGCCCCTAAAATCGCGCCCCGTCAAACGCTGCTCCGGAATAACACGCGACACCGTCGGCACGGCCATCGCCACAATCGTCTCCGCCGCATGCATATATTTCTCGAGCAACAACGGCGAAACGGTGAGCACGTCGCCGATGTTATCAAACCCGTAACCGGTGTCATCGGGTGGGAATTCTTCATCGGCCTTGAAATCGACTCCCATCAGGTCGCGAATGGTATTGCGGTACTCGACGCGATTCAGGCGGCGGATGGTGACGCGGCCCGGGTCGGGATTTTCAGGATCGATGTTGAAGACGCCGTGCTTGATCCATTGTTCGAGCCGTTGCCGTTCTTTTTCCGATGGGCGCGCTTTCTTTTCCGGCGGCATAATGCCGGCGCGGACGTTTTTTAAGGCGGCCAGCCAAAGATCGCGTTTGGCAAAAAACGATTCCTCGGAGTTGAATTCATCGAGAGCGACGCCTCCTTTCTTTGTGCCGTCGCCGTGGCAATCGTAGCAATACTCGGCCAGGATCGGCTCGATCTCCTTCTTGAATTGGGAGAGCACCTTGGCCTCGGCAGCCAGCAGATTCGAGGAACAAAGGAGAAGAAACGCAGCGCTGAATCGCACCAGGAACAATAAAAACTTTTCTGGAATCGGTTCGTATCTTGAAACCATCTTCACGCCAGAAGACTCGCCGCCCTGCGCGATGGTTACATGCCGAAAAAGACGGCGGTCCCGGGATTTTTCAGGAGGAGTCGAAGCTGGTTCTTTCCGGAGCATCAGCCGATAATTTGCCCGGAAAGACCACTCTGCGCAAAGTGAAAAACCAACGTCCAATCGCTCATTGGCCTCGGCCGATGCAGCGCAGTTCGTTCCACTGGATCCAGAGGGGATTGCCTGGCTGCTCAGCTATCCCTCGGCCCAGCTCCCAGTTGATGCACGGTGCCGTAAATCTCCTGAGTTAACGGTGATCCGTCCGCCGCTTCGACACTGAACTTCAGCTTGAGCTGATCGCACGGTTTCATGTCGTCGATTTCAAGATGGACCGTCTTGCCGTCGGCGGAGAGATGCGCCGCTTTGACTTCGAGCCGGTCCCGTTTCTTTTCCGAAGGATTGTTGACGGAATAATCGGGTGAACCGTAAGCGCCGCTCCAATGATAATTCCAACGCTCGACGCTGTAGCTGCCGGGATCGATGGCCGTCGTTTTCAGGAGCGGAATGCTGAATTGGATCTGAAGCCCTTTTTGATGGGCGAAGAATTCCACCGGCAAACGCACCGGTTGTCCGGTGTAGCGCACGCGATAAAATCCGCCGTCCCGAGTCGCGCTCGTTTGCCATCCTTTCAATCCGCACAAATACACCTGGCCGTCACGCGGATGAACGCGTCCGCGCATGATGCCGCTGTTGAATTTAAGCGGGAGTTGCACCATGGCGGCCTGGCGCACGCCATCCACTTCGCTCAGCATCACCTCGAACAGCGTGCATTTCCCGTAGGACATGAAGAGCAGCCGGTTTTGCAATGGGCCCCAATTTTTGCTCGTCGCCCAAAGTTGTCCTCCGCTGGAATTATCCATGTTCATTGGCAACCAACAGGTCGGTTCATCATAACCAGCCTGCGGCATGGGCGAATTCGCATCCCAGCCTTTGAACTGAAATTGTTTGCGCGCCTGCGGATTGCTGGGATTGGCCGTGAAATTAGTTCCGCCACGCTGCAGCACCATCGAGCGCTGCGCGGCCGGCGTCATGCCATAAAATCCACCCCGCACCACCCAGTTCAGTTTGCTGGCTGGCATCCAATGCCCCTGGTTGTCGCTGACAGTAATTTCATTGCGCGGCCCGACGGTCATTCCATTCGGAGCGCGCAAGCCGGTGGCGACGACTTCGAGTTTGGAACCGTCTTTGGCGATTTTGATGATGCAGCCTTGATGCGGTGAAGTCACAGCCGGTTCCCAGGGCGCGCCTTTCGCGAAGTAAAAATTCCCCTCCGTATCCGTGTGAAGATCCATGCTGAACTCGTGGTAATTCGAGGTGACCACCATGTCATTATTGAAATTCTCGTAGTAATCGGCCTCCCCATCCTTGTTCAGATCATGCAAGCGTGTGATCTGATCGCGTCCCAAAACGTAAACGGTGTTTTTGACCACTTTCAAACCGAGCGGCTGAAACATCCCGCTGGCGAACCGCTTCCAACTCAAGTTTTCCAAACCATCGTCAATCCCGGAAACAATCCAGACATCGCCATGAAACGTGCAGATCGCCGCCCGCCCATCGGGAAAGAAATCGAACCCGCCGAAAAACATGCGCGTGTTGTATGGGTTGGGGAACGGTTCCGTAATTGTGTCCACCACGTAGGCGTCCGAGCTCTCGCTGCGCGTGCCTTTGGTGCGCAGGATTTCAGTCCAACGGGCCGGACCGCCTTTGGTCAGCGGGCGCAAATCGCGCAATGGCTCCTGCGAAATCGAAGCGAATCCCTGCGGAGAACTCTGGTCCGAAAAGGCCAGGCGAATGATCTGATTGGCTTTCACGCGCGGCAATTTGAGAAGAAGTTGCCCATCAGGCGTCACTTCCAGTTTGGCGCCTCGAGGCAGGTTCATTCCGGCCAGCGCCAGAGTTCGGTTTTCTCCCAGGTTCACCGAAACCGCTTGGGGTGGCGGCGGGAGATCGCTGGACAATTCCGACTTCGAAACGCCATCGGCAAGCACGAGCACCAAATCATTGGCCGCTTTGGTGAATTGCAGTGTGCGGGTGAAAACCGATTGCTCGCCGGCTTTTGAGTAACCCGGAAGTTCGAGCACTTCCACGGCCCCGACGGTGTATTGCAGCACCACTTGATCGCCATTCACGAAGAGTCCTTTGTATCGCGCCCAATCTTTCGGCAATGGCCCTTGTTCATTCGGGCGCGGATCTTTGAGCGCTCCTCCCTTCGCCCAGCCCGGTCCCGACTTCACCCCAAACAGCGGACGTCCTTTGACCTGCGGCGGTGGCGGCCATTCGATGCGCGTGAGCGTATTCCCAAATTCCAAAAATTCACCCGTCCAGGCCAGCGACACCCGCATCAAATCGGTGTCGTAACAAATGAACGCGTCCCGGTTCGCGCCGAGCGTGAGGGCGAGGCCTTTCATGGCGATGGCGTCGTTCGATTTCGGACCGCGAAGGGTGCCGGACCAAAAAGGCCCGCGCTTTGGTTCATTCGTGGACGATTGCGCTCGCAGCGCCGGCTGCGCGAGCAGGAGGCCGTTCAAGAGGAGAAGCGCGGCAATAATTTTTGTGACTTTCATCGGATTTGCATCGGCAAACAATCGGGCTTCTGGCCCGGATTGGAATCCGCGAAAAATAGGGGAGCTCATTCCGCAGCACAAGCGGAACGTTCAGAAAAATCGAAACGCACCACTTTTCAGGCATCGCCTTACAAAAACGACCGGCGACATTTGGATGAACGAATGGCCGTTGTGATTCGCCGTGATCAGGCGCAGCCGTCGCAGAATTGACACGCCCGCCGCCTTGTTACTAAGGTGCGGCGAATTCCAGTTTGCTGAACTTGAAAATGATATGGACCTCCCGCTTCGTTCTTCGCTGCTCGTTTGCCTTTGCCTGGCCGCCGGTCTGATCACCGGTTGCGGTCAGAAATCGAATCCCGACTCGACCAGCAATTCCAGCACTTCACCTCCATCGGCCTCCCGCGATGGCAGAATCGTCGTCGCACTCCTTCCTAAGCTGATCAACATCGATTATTTCGACGCCTGCAAACGCGGCGCCTCGAAAGCGGCCGCGGAAACGGGCGTGACGTTGATTTACGACGGGCCGACGGAGCCGAGCGGTTCCGAGCAGAATAAATTCATCGATACCTGGATTCGCTCGGGCGTGAATGCGATTTGCATCGCCCCCAATCAGCCCAAGACCATTCGGCGCTTCGTCGAAAAAGCCCAGGCGCAAGGGATCAAGGTTCTGACCTGGGACAGCGACGCTCCCGAAAGCGGGCGTGATCTGTTCGTCAATCAGGTCGATGAAAAGGTTCTCGGCGAAACTTTGATGGACGATCTTGCCCGGCAAATGGGTGAAGAGGGCGAGTGGGCCATTGCCATCGCCAGTCTGGATGCGGCCAATTTGAACACGTGGCGGCGCTACGCCGAAGCGCGGGCCAAGGAAAAATATCCAAAACTCAAACTGGTAGCGACGGAAGTGACGAAAGAGGATGAGAATTTCGCGCGACAGAAAGTGGAAGCCCTCCTCAATGCTTATCCGAATTTAAAAGGAATCATCGCTTTCGACTCGAACTCCGTTCCAGGCGCTTCCGAAGCGGTCAAACGCACCGGAAAAATTGGTAAGGTACATGTCGTCGGAAATTCAACCCCCGGCAAGATGCGGCCCTACATCAAGGAAGGCGTCCTCGAATCGTTTTACCTTTGGGATCCCCGCGAATTGGGCGCGCTCACGGTCCGCCTCGCTAAATTGCTCGTCGAAGGCAAGACCATCACCGACGGCATGGAGATTCCCGGCTTCGGCAAAGTGCGGTTGAGCACGCAGGACGCGAAAACAGTGATCATGGCCGACCCGATCCGGTTTACCAAAGAGAACATCGACAAATTCGATTTCGGAATTTGATTCCGCCGCAAACTCCAATCGATTGAAACGGCCACAGCCATCGCCATGATTCGGAAAGCCTTTAAGATGACTGTTCACGCGGGCGCGGAGCAGGAATACATCCGCCGGCACAATCCGATCTGGCCAGAGCTGGAACAGGTGCTCAAGGCGCATGGCGTCCGGCGTTATTCCATTTTTCTCGAACCGCAAACGCGCCAGTTGTTCGCCTGCGCGGAAATCGAATCGGAAGAACAATGGCGCGCCATCGCGCAAACTGAAGTTTGCCAGCGCTGGTGGCAATCGATGCGCGAATTAATGCCCACCAATGCGGATGCCAGTCCCTGCTCGACCGAGCTTCAGGAAGTGTTCCGCCTGGAATGACCCGTCGCAAACTTCTGCACGGGAAAGGGGAAAGAAATTTTGGGTCGGTTCCGCGCATTCCGATACGGATTATGAAAAGTTCACGCTTGTTAAGCGGCATTCCTTTGCTGTTGCTGGTTGGCTTTCTCGCGTCTGCCTGCCATTCGATGCGCAACGATTCGGCGTCACACTCGGGGCGTGTTCTCGCGGCGGACGGTTTGCCAGTTGCGTATAACCTCCGCGGACGCGGCAAGACAACGCTCGTATTCGTTCATTGCTGGGCGGGGAATCGAACCTTCTGGCGCCATCAAGTCGAGGAGTTTGCGCGTGACTTTCAAGTGCTGGCCCTTGATCTGCCGGGCCATGGCCAATCCCGCGCGCCGCGTGAATCCTGGTCATTGCAGGGGCTTGCCCAAGACCTGCGCACCGTGATTGAACAGCTCAAGCTCCGTCGCGTCATCCTCATCGGGCATTCCATGGGTGGCCCGGTTTCGTTGCTCGCGGCCGAGCGAATGCCCGGTCGCGTTCTCGGTGTGGTTGGTGTGGACACACTGCACAATGCCGAGTTCGTTTGGCCGAAAAGTCTCGGGGAACAGTTTGGCGCGCGGTTTGAAGCGGATTACGAAGGCACCATGCGCGGCATGGTCACCTCGATGTTTCCGACCAATGCCGATCCCGCAGTGGTGCAATTTGTCCTGACGAACGCGCTCGCGGCAGATCGAAATGCGACGGTGGCGTTGATTCGCGACTTTCCCAATCTCGATCTAAAACGGGCATTCACTTCGGCCAAAGTGCCCATCCGCTGTATCAATGCCCTGCCGATGGGAAATGCCGGTTTGCCCACCACTCTCGAGGCCAACCGAAAGTATGCCGATTACGACGCGGTGCTCATGACCGGAGTGGGACATTATCTCCAACTCGAGCGCCCTTCTGAATTCAACCAGCACCTGCGCAAGGTCCTGGAAAAACTTTCTCCGCCATGATCTCGACCAAACGACTTGAAACCGCTTTTGCTTTGGCTCGTGAGCGCTACGCCGCTTTTGGCGTGGACGTCGATCAGGCGCTCCGAACTTTAAGGGGGTTGCGGCTCTCGCTCCATTGCTGGCAGGGCGACGATGTGACGGGTTTCGAGCGGAACAATTCCCCGCTGGGCGGCGGTTTGGCCGTGACAGGAAATTATCCTGGCAAAGCGCGCACGCCGGAGGAACTGCGCTCGGATCTCGAACAGGCGCTGGCCGCCATTCCGGGAGATCATCGCGTCAACCTGCATGCGATTTATGGCGAATTTGCCGGCCGCAAAGTGGATCGCGACGCAATTGCGCCCGAGAATTTCTCGAATTGGATTTCCTGGGCAGAGAGGCACGGACTCGGGCTCGATTTCAATCCCACTTTTTTTGGACATCGCCTCGCCGCGGATGGGTTCACGCTGGCGCATTCAGACCTGCAAGTGCGCCGCTTCTGGATCGAGCACGGCCGGCGCTGCCGTGAAATAGGAGCGGCCATGGGCAAAGCGCTTGAAACCCCGTGCGTCACCAATTTTTGGATTCCCGATGGATTCAAAGACACCCCCGCCGATCGCCTGAGCCCGAGAGAACGGCTCGCCGACTCGCTCGATTCCATTTTCAAAAAGCCGATCTCGCCACGATGGAACCGCGATTCTGTCGAGCCCAAACTATTTGGAATCGGAAGCGAAAGCTACGTGGCCGGTTCACACGAGTTTTATCTCGGTTACGCCATCACGCGCCGCAAAATCTTTTGCCTGGATGCGGGTCATTTTCATCCGACGGAGAGCATCGCCGACAAGATTTCCAGCGTGCTGCAATTTGTTCCGGAGATTTTGTTGCACGTCAGTCGCGGTGTGCGCTGGGACAGCGATCACGTGGTCACGTTTAATGACGAGCTTCAGGCCATCGCGCGCGAAGCCGTCGCGAGCGGCGCCCTGGATCGGATTCATTTCGGTTTGGATTATTTCGATGCCAGCATCAACCGCGTGGCCGCGTGGATCATTGGAGCAAGGAATCTGTTGCGAGCCCTATTGGTGGCGCTGTTGGAGCCCACGGAAAAACAGCGCGTGGCGGAGCAGGCGGGCGACTTCACAGTGCGCCTGGCGCTGCAGGAGGAAGCCAAAGCGCTCCCTTCAGGCGCGGTGTGGGATTACTACTGTGAAATGTGCGAAGTCGCCCCGGGTCAAATGTGGATTCCGGAAGTAAAGCAGTACGAGAAGGAAGTCCTGAGCCAGCGCGGATGAATTCAGCCTGCGGGATTCCTGCGACATACTCCATTTCCTTTGCGCTCTTTTGGGCAATCCGTTTCTCATCACAAGAAAGCGTTAGCTTTCTTCCTGGAGTTTGGACATTTTTTGCTGGACTCTGAAAATGTTTCCTGGCTCAATCTGAGTCATGACAACATTACGCGTGCAAGGGCGGGAGCTGACTGAAGGGCACCTGGCGCAGATTCGACAACTCCG
>JBFMDG010000098.1:0-14722 GCA_040754135.1 Verrucomicrobiota bacterium | reverse complement strand
GACCAGGATTCGATTTGTTTGTCCGGGCTCGATTTGCTGCAATGGCTGGCGCGCTGGGGGCAATACGCACGCTTCGAAATGGCTGGACACTCAAAATACCTTCATTTCAACGGGCAATTGGCTGAGTTTTGCCCGGAGCTCGACCAGATCGAAGGGGAACTCTCCTTCACGCACCGGCTCAAATTGCCGGAAGGCGCGACCCGTCCGATGCATGAAGTTCATTTGTTTGGCGGACAGCCGACGCTCGTGCTCGTTGGGCACACTTTTTATCTCGTGTGCAATTCGCCACCGCCCGATCTGCTCGATCCCTGGATTCAGAAACCCTATTTGCCGGTGAACAAACTGAGTCACCGGCTTCTGACGCATCTCCGCAAGAATGGCCCTGCCTGGGAGCAATTGTGCATCGCCCATTTGGCCGTGCCTCGATTCATCTTCGAGTTAACGGATGAGACCGTCCGGCTCCGGCTGGTCGCGCAAAGCGAACAGGATGGCAGCGAATGGCAATGGAACGGTCATGAATGGCAGCGCACCACGATCTCCGGCAAGGCGAATTCCAAACCGGAAATTCTCGATGACCCGCGCCTGGAACCGGCCACGCACTGGCTTCAACGCCTCGATTGGTTTACGCCCGAACCCGGGTTGTGGGTGGGAGATGCTACGGAGGCTTTCCTGAGCACGCTGGCCGCGGCCTGGCCTGACCGGCCGGATGGCGCCGAATTCCTCGGCAACCCCTCTTTCCACCGATTATTCCTGACCCCGCGCCGATTGCGGCCGAAACTGGTGTTGCAGGGCAGTGGCATCGATTGGTTTGCCGTCTCCGCCCAATGGGAAGCGGAAGGACTCAAGTTGACTCCCGCGGACCTCGAACGCCTTCAAACGGCCACAACGCGGTTCGTTAAATTGCCGGACAGCGGCTGGATGGAATTGGATGTCGAGGAGGTTCAGGCGGCACATGAAACGATGGCCGATCTGGGTTTGGACGGCTTGAGTGCAGTCACGCAACGGGTGGATTTGGCCCAAGCCAAACGCCTCGAAGAATCAGGGCTCAAACCCTTTGGCGATCAACCGCAGGCCAGGTTGCTTCGGGAACGACTCGATACTTTTACCGGGCTTCCATCGACCGCGTTGCCCGCCGGCGTTCAGGCGGATTTGCGCCCTTATCAAAAGGAAGGGTTCGATTTTCTGTGCCACCTCACCGGCATCAAATTGGGCGGCATTTTGGCCGATGACATGGGGTTGGGAAAAACCCTCCAGACTTTGACCTGGCTCGAATGGTTGCGTGAACAACACGCGAAAAAGCCGAAGCCAGTCCTGGTGATCTGTCCGGCTTCGGTGCTCCATAACTGGCGTCGTGAAGCCGAGCGCTTCACCCCCGGCATGAAGGTCCTGGTGCTCGAAAGCGGCTCCGCCCGCCACAATCTGCGCAAACAAATCCCTCAACACGATCTCATCGTCACCAATTACGCCTTGCTCCGGCGCGATTTACCCGCGCTACAAAAGTTCGAGTTCCGCGCGATCGTGCTCGATGAAGCGCAATTTATCAAAAATCCCACCGCGCAGGTGACCCTTTCTGTAAAGCAATTACGCGCCGACCACCGGCTTGCGCTTACAGGCACGCCGCTCGAAAACCGCTTGCTCGATTTGTGGAGCATTGTGGATTTCGTTCAACCCGGTTATCTCGGCTCGCAGGATAAGTTCACCGAAAACTACGAACCCAAAGGCGAAGGCGCCGAGTGGAACCAGAAGCTGGCGCGCCGACGGCTTTCCGCGCGGTTGCGTCCGATTCTTTTAAGGCGGTTGAAACGGCAGGTGGCCAAAGATTTGCCCGAACGCATCGAGCAACGCCGCGATTGCGATCTTGGCGAAGAGCAACGGAGGCTTTATCTGGCGGAACTGCGTCGCAGCCGCGAGCAGGTCATGAAAGCCGTGCAGGAACAAGGGCTGGCCAAGAGCAAAATACACGTGCTCGCAGCGCTCACTCGGTTGCGGCAAATCTGCTGTCACCCACGCCTCGTCGGCAACGATGCCGCGTCGGGCAAGACCGATACGTTGTTCGAGTTGCTCGATCCACTGTTGGCAGAAGGACAAAAGGTGCTCGTCTTCAGTCAATTCGTTCAGATGCTTGAATTGTTGGAAGGAGAATGCCGCCAACGCCAGTTCCCCACCTACATTCTCACTGGCCAAACCAAACAACGCATGGAAGTCGTGCAAGCATTTCAAAATGATCCCAACGCTTCCGTGTTTCTGCTCAGCCTGCGCGCTGCCGGGACGGGCTTGAATCTCACCACGGCCAGTTATGTCGTTCTTTACGATCCCTGGTGGAATCCAGCCGTCGAAGCTCAGGCCATCGACCGCTCCCATCGCATTGGCCA
Source organism: Verrucomicrobiota bacterium (assembly GCA_040754135.1). Lineage (GTDB taxonomy): Bacteria > Verrucomicrobiota > Verrucomicrobiia > Limisphaerales > SIBE01 > JBFMDG01. The sequence goes on along the minus strand of JBFMDG010000098.1, from coordinate 12,350 downwards.
AACGCGCACCGTCAATGCTTATCGGCTGATCGCTCCCGGCACAGTCGAAGAAAAAATCTGGGAATTGCAGCAGCGGAAAGCCCAAACCATTGTCGATGTTCTCGGCGAAGAAGGCTTTGCCCGCAGCCTGAGCAAAACCGATCTCGAATATCTTTTCGCGGAAGATTTCTAACCAGATTGGTTGTGCCGCATTGCTCCTCATCTGCTCAACACATGCTCAGGCCTCCTCAAAGGTCATGGTCACGGCGAGGTTTTTTTTGAGCCGCTCCGGCCCGTAGGCATGCCCGCGCTCCATTGGTGATCGCATGGAAGGTAAGTTTTTCATCCGTGGGTTGCTGATCGGTTTTTCCATCGCCGCGCCGGTGGGACCGATCGGGGCGCTTTGCATCCGCCGCACGCTCTCGGATGGGCGGGCGGCTGGGTTTGTGTCGGGAATGGGAGCGGCCACCGCCGATGCGGCTTACGGAGCGGTGGCGGCATTCGGGTTGACCGCAATTTCCGATTTTCTTCAGGCCCAACAATTCTGGCTTCGATTGGCGGGCGGTTTGTTTCTGGTTTGGCTTGGCGCCAAGACCTACTTATCGAGGCCAGCCGGGCCGGAAAGCCGGATTGCGTCCAGCGGCCTCGCATCGGCCTATGCCACCACTTTGTTCCTGACCCTGACCAATCCGATGACGATCTTTTCTTTTATCGGCATCTTTGCTGGCCTTGGGCTCGGTGCGGGCGGAGCGGGGAATCATTTCGCGGCGAGCCAGCTTGTCTTGGGGGTGTTCATTGGCTCTGCGCTATGGTGGCTGCTTTTGAGCGGTGGCGTCGGACTCTTTCGGTCCGGACTCGATGCGACCAAGTTGGTTTGGGTCAATCGTCTCTCCGGACTGATCATTTTCGCCTTCGGAGCGTTGGCGCTCCTGGCCGCGTCTGCCAAATCCAGTCCCAGCCGGTAGTATTAAGTGCTCTAACGCGATTCCAGGCGGAAGAACCGCGCCGCATTTTCTAACGGCACAGTCACTCTCAGACGCCCGTCGGCCGCGACAGGCGCGATCCCGAATTCCACCCAGACCGGGTTGGGATCCAGGTTCGAAGTGCTCATCAATTTCCAATCGCCGGCCGTCGCAGGCCAGGAAATCTCGAAGAATCCTGTGCCGATGTTCCATTCCAGGCGCGGTGCAGGAACACTTGGCTTCGCCTTGCGCGCGCCTGCCAATTCCAGGTCAAACCCGAGATCGGAACTGTTGCGCCGATATTGATGCAGCTCGGCGGCGAGCACATTGGCGCCGTCCACCAACGCCGTCGCAGCGATTGTCCGCTCGATCCAGGCTTGTTCAGCGTCGCCAGTCACTTCGGCAGTGGCCAAGGTCGTATAGCTGATCGTTGAAAGCAGATTGTTCCGGAAGATCTCCTGCCCATTCAGATAAACGGCCACGGCGTCATCCCGAACAACGCGCAACAGCAGGTTCGTGAAACTGCCAGCGTCCGAGACGTGAAACCGATGGCGAAAATAGGTCGTGACGAATTTTTGGTCCGGATTCGATCCGTAATTCAGCACGGTGAATTCACCATCTTCCCCATAGCCAAATCGCGCCGGGCCGAAAGCCCATTGCGCATCGTTGAAGTCCGGATCGCGCCATGCGATTCCAGCGTTGGATCCATCGTCGAGATAACGCCAAATCGATCCGCGCGAAACCAGCGTCGGACTCAAGTTCGGATCGTTCACTTGCACGAGCAACGGTCCCGCGGGCCAGCGATTGCCGGAAGTATCTTCGCCGATTGCTTCGATCGTGTGCAACCCGGCGAGGACATTCGTCCAGACAAACCTGAACGGTGTGTTGGTTGATACACCGACGACCGAGCCATTGGCGCTGAAAGTCACGCGCGCTAAAGCACTGCCACCCAATTCACCGGCGGCGGCGGCCAGAACGACGCGGGCGGGGGCAGTGAAAACTTCCGTGGCCGCAGGGCGCACCAGGTGCAATCCGGAAGGCAGGACCACGCGGCGATCTCCGGCAAGCCTCAAATCAAACGCCGTGTCGCTGCTCGTCGCGGAAGCTTGATGCACTTCCACAGCGAAAACGTTCGTCCCGGCCTGCAACAGCGCGGGGCTGATTTCCGTTTCGAAATAAGTCGTCTCATCAGCGCCACCCACCGTGGCCGAGGCGAGGGTGGCCGCGCCGATCGTGCCCGTAGGCATATTGCTCCGGAAAACTTCGCGTCCGTTCAGGTAAACCACAGCGCCATCATCTCGCAATAAACCGAGAGTCAGCGTGAGGAAGGTCGAAGGATCTTCGACGACGAACTGTCTGCGGAACCAGGCGGTAATGAATTTACTGTTGGGATTTGCGCCGTAACTGATCTCCGTGGTTTCGCGATCGCCGCCGTAACCAAGGATCGCCGCGCCTTTATCCCAGGTCGAATGATCGTAGGCGCTGTCCTTCCAGTTGCTGGCCGGCAGCGTGCCTTTGTCCCAGTAACTCCAGATGGCGCCCGCCGGCAGCAAGGTGACTTGCTCCCGATCCGCCGCATCCACGGAGACAAAATCGGCGCCGGAAAAGTGCGTGGTGACGTTCAATGGATTCATGAAGCCGAACCGTTCGAACCGGTATTTCTCGGAGGTGGCGACCAGATTGTACAGCCCGCGCGCCAATCCGGTGAGAGTGTATCGACCGTCGCTATCCGTAAACGCCACCCGGCCTGAACCGGCGCTGACACGCGCATTGAGCACCGGCTCGCCATCGGCCGTAACGCGCCCGCTCACGCGAAACGTTCCGGGCGACCCGACGCGCACCACAATCGAGGCTGTGGCCACTCCGCCTTTCATGTCGCTGGCCGTGCAACTGACCACATAATCTCCCGCGGTTGCCCAGCGATGCGTCACGGTGGCGAGATTGGCTCCGAGTTCCGCATCGCCAAAATCCCAGAAATAGGCGAGCGCGTCGCCGTCCGGGTCGATTGCGGCAGTCCGGAAGGTGAAGGTTGTGCTGGTCGTTCCATTGGTGGCGGAAGCGGTCAACGAGATCGTGGGCGGCTGATTGGAAGGAAAGTGGCCGCGTTGAATCACGACGTCGAGCGACTCGGGCGTCGTGCCGCCCTTCCGAATCGGTGTGATGAAAATGCCTGCGGCCGGATCGGCATAGGTGCGTCCGAGCACGATGGGGGAATCGTCTTTTTCAGCCGCTGAACCGGGTGTGGTATCGAGCAGAACGGCACTTTCATTGCCTCGACCCGACCAGCGGAGGCCCGCGCCGTTCATGAGCCATTTGTTGGCGGCGAATTTTTGACGGAACTCGAGCCAGTAATTGGTTTGGCTATTCAAAAAAATCTGTAACCCTCGGACGCCGGTGGCCTGCGGCAGGTCGTGCGCGAACATCCGATACAGACCGTTGGTGGTGACCACCTGGTATTCGCCCGCTCTCAGCCAATCGAGCAGTTCCTTGTAACGCGCGTTGAAATGATTGTTGCCGGCGCTCGCCGCTCCCATCGTGTCAAACTTATCACCATACTCGACTTCAGTGCCACTGCCGGTGACTGATTCGCCGCGAGTGTCCCAATAATTGGCGTGATTCAAACCATAGTTGTGGCCGAGTTCATGAGCCGTTACACCGGTCGAGGAGGTCCCGCGAATCCATGCGCCCGGCGCCCCCACATACCCGAGGCCCGCCCAACCGAACCCGGGCACACTTCCGAGGCAAATGACATCGTAATCGTAGTTGGTGAGTGTGTAGCCTGCGTTCCGCGCCGCGTTGCGCGCATCATTGCGCAATCCACCGGCGTCCTGGGCATTGCCATAGGAAGCTGCCGTCCGCGGCAATCGCAAAACGGGCGTCACTGCCGAACCATCGCCCACCATGCGGAATCCGGACCGGCCATACGACATCTCAGAAAAAAACGTGTGCAGGTTGGTGATCAACGTGGCCCCGCGACTCGCGCTGAACGGTTCGCCGGCAAGGTCCGAAAAATCGACGCGGATTAAAATAATTCGCTTCAGGCCCTCAGTGGCGGCGGAGTTCAACACGCCCGATCCGCCGCCCGATCCGGCGGAAGCGGTGTGAAAATGATTGTGGTGGCCATCCCGCTGGGCGAGGCTTGGGTCCAATTCCGCTGCCGGATTTTGCGCGATGTCGATGACACTGGCGTCGGCGCCTGAAGTGTTTTCCTGCGCACCGTTCGGAACGAATGCGTTCTGTTCGAGCTGAGGCGGAGTTTCGCTGAGCGCGATAAACGAATCGATCGCCACGCCGTGGAGTGGCGTATTGCGCAAGGTCGGTTCGCCCCGGCGCCGGCCGAACACAAATGCCGCGTACCGCCGTCCATCGATGATGGCAAATCGTTCGAGTGGCTTCACCTCCGCTTCGCGCCCTGGCTCGGGCAAGGCTGCGATCACCTCCAGATCGCCGCGCCCGCTCACTTCCTGTTCAATCCATTCCTGGATGGCGGCTGGCAACGCGGCGCGTTGCGCCCCCGAAATCGCGCCGGCGAGCGCCTGCTGCGGATGCGATTGAATCAAGTCGAGCATTTCATCCCGACGTTTGCGGGCCAGAGCGACACCTTCCGCTTCGAGCGAAACTCGCGCGCCGGCTGTTTCAGCAGCGACATAACGTCGAGTCCAATCGGCAAAGGCGGAGAAAGCGGCTTGGGCATTCGAAGGTTCGAGGTTCGGGCGGGTGACGGCGAGGGCAGGAACCTGGACCTGATTCCGCGGCGGGATTCCAGGTTGAGACGGCTCGCGTGGGGAAAGGGCCGGCAACGCATTTCCGCTGCTTCTTAATTCCGATCCGGGTGTTGCGGCGGATGGTTGCGCCGGGCGGACAGCATTCGATGGCTGCGGATCTCGGAAAAACTGGAAATAGAACAAGGCACCAGCGACAGCCAGTCCAACCGCAATCAACCTAAGCCGAAATTTCATCCGTCTGTTCGAATAGCGAAGCGGCGGAACCTAACCACATCTTCGATCCCAACGCAACCCGTCAGGCATGCGGCCAGGCCCCCACGCCTCAAGCGGCCGATTCCGGCGGCGAAATATCGAGCAACCTCTTTTTGTGTTGCATGCAAAAAGCGATGAACGCCTCTTCCGAAATAAACCGGTATACGGGCTTGGGCAGGCAATCGTAAACCGCGCCGAAAGTTTTTTGCATCAGAACATTATCTGCGAGAAAAGCGCCCACTTGTGTCGGTTGTACTTTTCGCCAGATGGCGCGGCGAATTTGGGGCAATTGAGTTTCGAGGAACTGCTGCGAGGCCAGCGCCAGCCGATCCGAACTGGCCGCAGAGACCTTTTTCAATCCCTGGCGCAAGGTCGAGGACGCCGATTCGATAGCACCGGCGATCAGGCGCGATGGGATCTCCGGCACTTTAAGCCAGGTGGAAGCGGTGGCAGGCGCGTGTTCCTGCGGTTTCAATTTGCCATCGCCCAACGCTTCCCAGGCGGCATCGGGCGAAGCACGCATGGTATCCGTCGGCAGAAGAAAACCGGCGGCCAGCAATTCGAGGATTTCCTGTTCTGTAACCTGACAGAACTCTTGACCATTTCGCGCAATGGAAACCCAGTTTTCCTCGGCCTCGGCCATACGAAGTCATTCGCGAAAATTGACGAAACTGACGGCGACAGGAAAATCCTGGGCGCGGACAGCGGTAATCACTGATTGCAATTCATCCCGGCTTTTGCCCGTCACACGAATTTCATCGCCCTGGATTTGCGTGGTCACCTTGAATTTGCCGTCTCGAATGAATCCGGTGATCTGTTTGGCGACCGGGCCTTCGATGCCTTGTTTGATTTTGATGAGCTGGCGGGTATGGCCGAGCGGTGACACGTCCGGTTCCCCTTTGTCCACGTTCTTCAAACTGATCTGGCGTTTGGCCAGTTTGCCGATGACGATTTCGACCAGCGCCTTCATTTTGAACTGATCTTCGGCGGTCAGTTTGATTTCGTTTTTGTCGAGCGTGATTTCGGCATTGCTCCCTTTGAAATCGAACCGGGCCGCCAGCTCCTTTTTGGCCTGGTTCACGGCATTTTCCAGTTCCATGGAGTTGACCTTCGAGACAATGTCAAACGATGGCATGAAGCGGAGAATGGTTCCGCCCTCATGAATTTTCAATGGCCAAAATCGACCTCGGCTCGCTCCATTGCGCGGTGAGACAGCGGAAAGACAGGAATGAAAATGTGATTGCGCGACCGACGGTTTGCGTCGGAGATTAGGCGCATGTCACCTCCGGTGAAAAGTTTTGTGCAACGCTGGCTGATTACGACGGTGGCCGTATTGATTGCGGCGCATGTCGTGAATGGGATCCATTACGATGATCTGATCTCGCTTGTGGTTGCTTCATTGATTTTGGGCATTTTGAATGCCTTTTTGCGGCCGATCATGTTGATTTTGTCGTTGCCGCTGCTGCTGGTGACGCTGGGACTTTTTACATTGGTTATCAATGCCATGCTTCTTTATTTCGTCGGATGGCTGATGAAATCATTTCATGTGGAAAGTTTCTGGTCGGCGTTTTGGGGAGCGCTCATCATCAGCATTGTCTCGATGGTCTGCAATGCCATGCTCGGCACCAGCAAAGCCCGGGTCGAGGTGAACCGCACCGCTCCCCGATCGCGCCGCGGGCCGGACGGCACGGGGCAAGGGCCGATTATCGACGTTTAGAATTGGCGATGCGGAGTTGTTGGATGTTTATTCTTTCCCGGCCCGGCTGCGCGCGCCTCGGTTTCACCGCGCCATTGGTCACATGAATCTTTGGGAAGCTTTCCTCGTTGGTCTCCGAGAAATTCGAGCGCACAAGTTTCGCTCGTTACTCACCATGCTCGGGATCATTCTCGGCGTGTCGAGTCTGGTCGCGATGTCGGCCCTGGTGAAAGGGATGGAGAACGGGATGAAGGAAGCCCTCATTGCCATGGGCGGTTTGGAAAAAGTGCTGTTGCGCGATCAGGACATCCCGCCAGAACAACGGCATCTCTCCGAAATGGCCGTGGGACGGACGATTCGCGATGTTTACGCTTTGCAGCGCAGTGCGCCGCTGATCAAGCTGGTCTCGCCCGAAATGGAACTCGACCGCGTCCGCCTGACGCGTGGCCGGAAATCGGTCAATCCCTCGGAACTTGTCGGCGTGTGGCCAGCCGTCCTCGAGATGAACCTGCACGAAGTTGAGCACGGCCGTTTTTTCAATGCGCTCGACGAGGAATATGCCAACAGCGTGGTGGTGATTGGCACCGGCATTCGCGATGAGCTGTTCGGATCTCCCGAGGAAATCGGCCACGAAATCATTCCCGTGGGTGAAACCATTCAGATCAATGGCCAGCCTTTCACCATCGTCGGCATGTTCAAACATTACGAAAGCGAACAAGACCGGAAATGGCGCGAACTGCAAAAAATCAAGACGGCCGATGTGCAAACCGGCGTGGCGCGGAGCCGGGGCTGGGGCAGTCGCGGTGGCCGGGGGAGCTGGGCTTTTCGCCGAAAGAATTACACCGCCTACATTCCGTTGAACACCATGTGGGTGAAGTTCCGGTCCGCCTCGGGCACCGCCGGCATTCCCGATCCGCGTTTGAGCGACATTGATTTGAAAGTGGCCAGCCTGGACCAATTGGAACCGGCGCTTCAGCAAGCCCGCAACGTTCTCATGATCACCCACAATGGGATCGAGGATTTCTCGTTTCAAACCCAGGAGAACAATATCGAAAGCATTAACACCACGATTCGCAACGCCCGCATGAGCGGCGGCATCATCGCCGCCATCAGCCTGCTCGTCGGCGGCATCGGCATCATGAACATCATGTTCGCCAGCATCACCGAACGGATCCGCGAAATCGGCATTCGCAAAGCCATCGGCGCCACCACCAGCGCCATTTTTATTCAGATCCTTGTCGAAAGCGTCGTGCTCTCGATTATGGGCGGCGTGATCGGGCTGGCGGCGTCTTATGGAATGGTCCATTTGCTCGGCGTGCTCAGCCCGACGGAGAACACGCCGCAGATTACCCCCGCGGCCATGACGATTGCGTTTTGTTTCAGCGTGGTCGTTGGGCTTTCGGCCGGCTTGTTTCCAGCCGTCAAGGCGGCCAGGCTTGATCCGATCGAGGCTTTGCGTTACGAATAGCGGTTCGTGGCTCGAACTGTTTACCTGAACTGCGGCGGTCTTGGCCTGCGCGCGCTCGTTGCGCTCTTCTTGCTATTCCAATGCGCCAGGCTCGAAGCGCAAGAAAGCGGAAAAGGCGCGCTGCTGTTTGAATCCATTCCCGGCGCCCAGTTCAATCTGGAAGGAGTCATCGGGGATCGTCTTCGCGCCAATGAGCTTCAATGGTTGCTCACCGTTCCCGACTCTAATCCGGGAATGATTCAGATGTTTCACCAACGGGACCGGCAACCGGCGCCTCAACTCGTGCCCTGGGCGGGCGAATTTGTCGGGAAGTACCTCATCTCGGCCATTCAGGCATTGCGCCTGACAACCAATCCACAACTCAAAGAGACGACGCGCCGCGTCATCGCGCAATTGATTGCCAGCCAGGCGGACGACGGTTATCTCGGCCCCTTTCCGAAAGCGGAACGGTTGCAAGGCCACTGGGATCTGTGGGGCCATTATCACTGCATGTGGGCACTGCTCATGTGGCACGAACTGACCGAAGATGCGGCCGCACTGCAAAGTTGCCGTCGCGCCGCTGATCTCGTTTGCCGAACTTTTCTGGGGACAGGCCGCCGTGTCTATGATGCCGGTTCCCACGAAATGAACATGGCCATCATCCATGCTCTCGGTTGGCTCCATCGCCGGACGCGCGATCCGCGTTATCTCGAAATGATGCGTGAAATTGAAAAGGATTGGGAACGCGCCGGCGATTATTTCCGCACCGGATTGGCCGGACAGGAATTCTTTCAAACACCGCGCCCGCGCTGGGAAAGCCTCCATGATTTGCAAGGGTTGATCGAGCTCTATCGCATTACCGGCGACGAGCGCTACGCGACTGCGTTCGGCCATCATTGGCGGAGCATTCTGCGTTGGGACCGCCGCAACACCGGTGGATTTTCTTCAGGAGAACAAGCCACCGGGAATCCGTATGCGCCCACGCCAATCGAGACTTGCTGCACGGTGGCGTGGATGGCCATGACGCTGGATCAAATGAGAGTGTCGGGGGATGCGATGGCCGCGGATGAATTCGAGTTGTCCTTGTTCAACTCCGCCGCCGGATCCCAACATCCCTCAGGCCGCTGGTGCACCTACAACACGCCCATGGATGGAATCCGGGAAGCGTCGGCTCACACGATCGTGTTTCAGGCGCGCGCCGGCACTCCGGAATTGAACTGCTGTTCGGTGAATGGACCGCGTGGACTGACGATGCTTTCGGAATGGGCGGTCATGGGTTCGGCCGATGGGCTGGTGATCAATTATTACGGCCCCGGGAATTTCCAGGGCAAATTGCGCGACAGCACTCCCGTGGCTTTAAAATGGGTGACCGATTATCCATTGAGCGGCAAGGTGGAATTGCGGATCGATCCGATTGCGGCGCGCCAATTCACGTTGCGATTCCGAATTCCGCGCTGGTCGGAAAAAGCGAGCTACGCCGTGAATGCACAGACACCTAAACCGGCGGAGCCCGGAACCTACCTCGAGTTGGATCGGCGCTGGCAACCGGGCGACCGCGTGTTGCTGGATTTTGATTTCAGCCTGCGCGCGGTTCCTGGAGCGCGAGAAGCCGCTGGGAAAGTCTCGGTCTTTCGCGGCCCGTTATTGCTGGCATACGATCAACGGTTCAACGCCTTCGATGAACCGGACCTGCCCGCCATTGATCTTTCAAAAATCAAGCAGGCCTCGCTAGTCACGGCGGATCGTTCCGGCGAAAGCGTGTTGCGCCCATGGCTGCTGCTCGAGGTTCAGGGCTCCAATGAGCAACGGGTGAGGCTCTGCGATTTCGCCAGCGCCGGCGCCGCCGGCACACGCTATCGCTCCTGGCTGCCAGCCTCGCCTTTCCCGCCTCCCCCTGTGGTCACGCGTACGCCCGGAGATGGCACGGTCATTCCCCGCGGACCCGCGCTCTTTCGATGGAGCGGGCCGCGTGTGACCGGTTCCCAAGTGTCGGCGTACCGCCTTGTCGTCGCGCGCACGAGTGATTTCGCGAAACCGATTATTGATTTGCCGCGCTTGAAATCGAATCGCCTCGCGCTGAGCGAGACTCAAATGCGCGCGCTGACACCAGACTATTGGTACTTTTGGAAAGTGGTTTCTATCGGACAGGGTTTGACTACGGAAAGCACCGGACCGGCCGCGCGTTTTCGCATCGATCCTTCCTTGCCGCCGCTGACCGATGACTCATTTGCAGCGGTTCCCGAAGCGCCGGACGGAAGAATTCTGGCCGCACCTTTGCGAGGCGGCCTGGCGGCGGCCTCGGGACAATTGCGAGGCGAAGCAAAATTCAAAAACGCAGCCGGCCCCAACGGCGACGGGGATCATGCGGTTGCGCTCGATGGGTCGCAAAAAATTGTTTACGCGGTGGATGAGTTTCCGGAGGAGAATTATTCGGCCTCCGTTTGGGTGCGCATTCAACGGTTGCCCGAGGCACGGCTCGGTCAGATCCTCAGCGCCTGGGCCGCGCCGATGGATGATCCGCTCCGCATTTGCATTCAAGATGCGAAGCTCTATGCGCGCATCGAAGCGGGCCAGGGTTACTCGACCGAAGGCACGCCCATTTCCGCGGGGACTTGGCATCACATCGCGGCGGTCAAGAGCGGTTCGGATTTGGTGCTGTACGTGGATGGGCACATCCGCGGGCGCGCCACGGTCCCGCTGTATATTTATTCCACTGCTAAAGATCTGGCGCTTGGGGGCAACCCGCATTTTCCGGGGAATGAGTTTTTGGCGGCGGACTTTTCCGATTTGAACTTCTACTCGAAAGCATTGAGCGCGGAGGAAGTCGCCGCGCTTGGCCGCGCTTCGAGCTCGAAAGCGCAGTAAAAGGAAGACGCTCTCCATTCGCTGAAGGCGCTTGGAAATCCCTTCCTCGCGAACGTGAACGCGGCGCTCACAAATCTTTCTGCTCTTCCATGCCCAGGCGGATGACTTTCTTTTTGATGATCTCGACGGCTTTCGTGAGATCGTAGAGCGCTTTGTAAATCTCCTCCTGCGTGGGTTTGTCCGCCAAGGGCGGCACGGCGGGATGAATTTTCATCAATTCGAGCGAGATGACGTTGCAGGCGCGCTTGATTTCAACGATGGCAGATTCGCGATCCATGGGTTCACAGTTCACAAATTCCTGATCCAAAATTCAATACGGCAACTTGCATAATTCATCATGCAGATGGCAACACGCAATTCGTGCATCAATGCCTGCGCAAAATCAGGCGGTGATCGACGCGGCGGGTTTGATGGTACTCGAGCGGAGGCAAATCGGTGAGCGTCGGCGATTCGGTTTCGCGCAACATGGTTTTGGCCAAGGCCTGCAAAGCCCGCCAGCGCGGCCAATCGAGTTCAGGGGCATGCGCAATCTGCCGCAGCAAACTGCGCCATTCGATGATCACGCGATCGATGTCACCGGCGCCGAGCAATTCCGTCACCCAACCCTGTTTGTTCAATGGATTCTTGTGGACGCTGGCGACGACCGCTTCGGCGCCGGCGCCGTATTTGGGCGGCAAACCGTTTTCGAGATATCCGGGAATGCTTTGCATGCCGTAAACCTGATGGCACGCCACGGCCAGACGGCCGCCCCAGCGATTGTCCTCGCCACAAAAACGAAAGCCCGCATCGAGATTGGCCAGGTCGTAAATCAGTTCATCGAGCGGGTAACGTTCATCTTCGAGCGCGGCGGCAATGGCCAGGCCATCCCCTTGCTGAAAGAAACTGACCACTCGCCCGCGCCGCGTGGGAATGCCAGCGGCATCGACGAGACCGAGACGGCGCCAGAGCAAAGCCACTCCCGTCGCGGTCGGCAATTGTTTGCAAACCGGCACCAGCGCGCAGATGGCGCAATCGGACGGCAACACTTCGCGTTCGAGTGGCCGCCAGAGTGCCACGCCGTGCGAGTCCACCGGAACGCGCATCGTTTGTTCCGCCAAACTGACTTCGGCGACAATTTTGTGCGCGAGGTATTTGAAGCGCACCACGGGCTGCTTTTGATCGGCGAGTTTTTGCTCAACCACCGAGGCGATTTTCGCTTTCCAAAAGTGCAGCGGCGCCTGGCGTGTATTCCAATTGATCAGCCGCCGGATCCATTTGGCGAGAATGATGCGGTCGTCCGCGAGGCGATCGGCCACGGTGATCGACCGGCCGTACAGGTTGCCAAATTCGTCCTCACCCAGCACGCATAAATGGCCGCTGCCCATCTTTTCGAGTGCGATCGGCTCGGTGAGCACCGAGCGCAACGGCGGAAATTCCGGATCGGC
>JBFMDG010000097.1:0-14723 GCA_040754135.1 Verrucomicrobiota bacterium | reverse complement strand
GTTGGTGCAGTCGCAGCGCCTCGAACTCGCCGCCCTTGAAAAGCAAGCGACCGCTCCCATCTCGCTGACCAACCTGACTGCTGAAACCAAGTTAACCGGAAATACCTTCGCCAACACCCTCGCCCTCCAGATCCTCGAACTTCAGACTCAGAAACAAGCGCTCGCCAAGAAAATCGACCAGCTCCAAAAACTTCGCGAGACCGTCCAGGCCAAAATCAACGGGCTGTCGGAAAAGGGAATGCGCTATGCCCTCATCAAAAGCCGCGCTGATTCCCTCGAAAATCTCCATAGCCTCCTGTCCAATCGCCAGCGCGAGGCGCAGTTGTTCGAGGATAATGCGCTCGGCTATTTTAAGATCTTCACCCGCGCTACGCCCGGAAGCATCAGTCTGAAACATCGCTGGATCAAATTGGCGGCGATTACCGCTGCCGGTTGCCTGCTCGGTTTGTTCCTCACGCTTTTGGCGGTGCTCATCGCGGAAATCACCGACACCAAACTCAAGACGGCTGCCGATCTCGAACGCGTCACGCGTCTGCCAGTGCTCGCCACGCTGGGCGACTTGAAACAAATGGATCCCTCTTCCCAGGTCAGTTGGGCCTTTCGGACCCTCACGTTGCTCAAAGGGAAACTGAGCCGCGATAACGATCAGGGATTGGTGTGTGGCTTCATCTCCGCGCATCATGGAGAGGGACGTTCCACGTGGATTAATCTGCTGGTCAGCGCCGCCAGCCAGCGCGGATTGCGCGTGTTAACTGTGGCGACGCGGCCCAGCGCACCGGAGGCGGATATGGAATCAGAAGAAGAAGAACCTGTGAATGGCGCATCAGCCGAAATCGCTTCGCAATTGCCGGCGCCAAGGAATGGGGCTTTGACCCCCAATTTTCTGGCTTGTCCCGGAGAAGTGACCGAGCAGTTGAAAGATCCCAATTCCCAGCCGGTCGTGCACATTCCATTGCCAGGCTGGGTGTGGAATTTGGAACGGCGAAAGCAATGGCAATCGGCGTTGGCGCATTGGAGGCAGATTGACAATCTGGTGTTGCTGGTCGAGTTGCCGCCTGCTTCCCAACCTGAATCCATTTTGCTGGCGGAGAATGTGCCGCAATTAATTTGGCTCACCAGCAGCGGCATGGCGGATGCCGGCGAAACCAACACTCATCTCGAAACGCTGCGCCACGCGCGCTGCAACCTGGTCGGCGCCGTCCTCAACCGCGAGCCGGCTTCTTTCTGGAAGACGCATGTTTCGCGCTGGCTGAGGCAGGCCGCCGCAGTGCCGCTGCTTGTCAGTTTTCTAACCGTTGGAATCCTCGCGCAAGAGAAATCAGAAACGGCAACGCAGCAAAATCAGGAACAACTCACCGTCGCCCAAACGAGCCCCGACACTCCGCTTGTTTTTTCCGGAGCGAATGCGCCTAAACGCGCGGCGTGGCAGCAACGCTTGACGGTGGGACCGGGCGACGCCCTCGATTTTTCCCTTTTTGGATATCCGGAACTGACTCGCACCAACCTCTTCATCGGTCCCGATGGACGGATCACTTATTTGCAGGCGCAGGATGTGCCGGCGGTCGGGCTGACGATCGATGAATTGCGCGCGCGCTTTGATGAGGAATTGAGCAAGTATTATCGGGCGCCAAAAACCATTATTACGCCGGTGGCGTTTCACAGCAAAAAATATTTCGTTCTCGGCAAGGTGAATTTGAAAGGCGCCTTCGTTCTCGACCGGCCCATAACGGTGCTGGAAGCGGTCGCTCGCGCCAAGGGCCTCGAAACGGGCTTGTTCGAGCGGAGCAGCGTGGAACTGGCGGATTTGTCGCGCAGTTTCCTCATTCGAAATGGCCAGCGTATTCCTCTGAATTTCGAACGGCTCTTTTTCGAGGGCGATCTCTCGCAAAACACCATGCTCGAACCGGGGGATTACCTTTACTTCCCCTCCACAAGCCTGAATGAGATTTATGTGCTGGGCGAAGTGATGAGTCCGGGCATCCTGGGCTTCACTCCCCAATCGACACTCATCGCCGCCATTTCCATTCGCGGCGGATTCACTCCCAAAGCGTACAAGAAAAAAATCCTGGTGGTGCGCGGCTCTCTCAATCAGCCCGAAGCGCACATCGTCGATGCCGGCGCCATTCTCGAAGCGCGCCAGCCCGATTTTAAACTCCAGCAAAAAGACATTGTTTACATCAGCAAGCGGCCTTGGGCCAAAGTCGAGGAACTCCTCGATGAAGCCGGCCAGGCATTTCTTGAAGCCATGGTCGCGGCCTGGACCGGCCTGAACGTTGGGCCAATCATTACCCGTCCCATCACACCGCAGTTATGAGAAAGTGCTTCCTCATCGCCTTTTGTGTGGCTTGCGCGTCGCTGCTCCTGGCGGGGTGCAAGCACGTCACCGGACCTAAATTCGATCCGCGCGCCAAAAATGTCGGCGCCATCACCAACCTGACCACGCTCGGGACCAATGCCGTCTCGTCCGCGTTACTCCAGGCGCCGACCAATTACTTCACCCTCGGTCCGGGCGACCGATTGGAAATCGAGATTTTCGGGGAGACGGGTTCGCGCGCCACCACAACAGTAGGTCCGGATGGAAAAATCTATTATCACCTGCTTCCCGGCATTGATGTGTGGGGATTAACTCTCGCTGATACGAAGGCGCTTTTGGAACGCGAGCTTTCCAAATTCGTTACCGCCCCGCAGGTCGGTGTCACGTTGCGTGGCATCGAAAGCAAGCGGGTCTGGCTCCTGGGCCGCTTGCAGAATTCGGGAGTGTATCCCATGGCCGCGCCCATGACCTTGCTCGAGTCGATTTCCCTCGCCGGCGGCAGTTTGAGTTCGAGCGCGTCTGGCACAACCGAAGAGTTGGCGGATCTCCGGCATAGCTTCATCATCCGCGAGGGCAAAATGCTCCCGGTCGATTTCCATCAACTCCTGGCCGAAGGCAACATGGCTTACAATATTTACCTGCGGCCGGATGACTTTGTTTATCTGCCTTCGGCTTTGGCGCGCGATGTTTACGTGCTCGGCGCCGTGCGTCAGCCCAAGGCCGTCGGGTTCGGAGATCAAGCCACGCTCGTGACCGCGATTGCCAGCGCCGGTGGCACGATCAAAAATGCTTACGACCAGCACGTGGCCATTGTGCGCGGGTCATTGACCAATCCGCAAATTGCCATCGTGGATTTTCGCGCCATCGTCAAAGGCGAAGCGCCCGATGTGAAACTCGAACCGCGAGATATTGTGTATGTGCCCTTCAGCCCGTACCGGATTCTCTCCAAGTACGCCGATCTCATTCTCACGACCTTCGTTCGCGCCGTCGCCATCAATGAAGGCGCCCGCGCGGCCTCCAAAGACGCCGGCACGGTGAGCGTCGGCATTAGCATCGGGCGTTGACGCAGTCCGGTCCGGGATTGAGCGGGCACCTCTCGATGGGCTTCAAGGAAGCATCACGATTTCGCAACTGAGATTCCACCTGCAGCATTCTGCTGGCTTCAACAGCGGGAGCGCCGAGGTGCTTGCTCGTGTCGTGACCGCGTCAAAAGGTGGTTCAGGAAATTTCGTCCGGGCGCTTGACGGTCCTCCTGCCAGTGGCTACTTTCCGGGACTTAATCGGTAGAGTATTGTAACGCATGCAAAATTTTCTTGTCCCAATGGTTGTGGAGCAGACCGGTCGTGGGGAACGCGGCTACGACATCTATTCGCGTTTGCTCGTCGATCGCATTGTTTTCCTGGGCACTCCTGTGGATGACATGGTGGCCAACGTCATCATCGCTCAATTACTTTTCCTGCAGATGACCGATCCGAAAAAGGACATTCATCTTTACATCAACTCTCCCGGCGGCAGCGTGACGGCGGGATTGGCGATTTACGACACGATGCAATTCCTCACCTGCGATGTGAACACCTATTGCATCGGCCAGGCAGCCAGCATGGGCGCCGTGCTTCTTTGCGGGGGCACCAAAGGAAAACGCTTTGCTTTGCCCAACTCGAATATCATGATCCACCAGGTGCTCGGCGGTGCGGAAGGCCCGGCGAGCGACGTCGAAATCCGCGTGAAGTACATGCTGAAATTGAAACAGCGCCTCAATGCGATCATCGCCCAGCATACCGGCCGCACGGTGGAACAGGTCGAGAAAGATTGTGATCGCGATAATTTCATGTCGGCAGATGAAGCCAAAGCGTACGGCTTAGTGGATGAAGTCGTTCAGTCCCGGAAGGAAATCCCCGGTCTCGTTTCCCAGGACGTGCTGGGCGATCGGATTGAACGCAAGGCTTGATTCATGGCGCGCCCCTCGCAACTCACTCTCTGCAGTTTCTGCGGCAAATCGCATGCGGAAGTCAAAAAGCTGATCCAAGGTCCGGGTGTTTACATTTGCGATAGCTGCGTCATCGTCTGCAAAAACGTGCTCGATAAAGAGCTGCGCACGGAAACGCGCAAGCACGCCCTGAAATTCAAAGTCCCGCGGCCCTCTGAAATCAAACGCCAGCTCGACCTCCATTGCATCGGCCAGGAACACGCCAAAAAAACTTTGGCCGTGGCCGTGCACAACCACTACAAACGCATCCAAAACTCACCGGTTTCAGGCCGAAACCACAACGACGACGCCGAACCGGAACACGCTCCGGACGTGGAGCTCGAAAAGAGCAACATTCTGCTCATCGGCCCGACCGGCAGCGGCAAAACGCTTCTGGCTCGCACGCTCGCGCGGATCCTCGACGTTCCGTTCGCCATCGCCGACGCCACCACCTTGACCGAAGCGGGATATGTCGGTGAGGACGTGGAGAATATCATCCTGCGCCTGCTGCAGAATGCCGATTACGATGTGAAACGCGCCCAAATGGGCATCGTTTATGTGGACGAAATCGACAAGATTGCCCGCAAGACGGAGAACGTTTCCATCACACGCGATGTCTCTGGCGAGGGCGTGCAGCAAGCGCTGTTGAAGATTCTCGAAGGAACTATTTGCAACGTGCCGCCCCAGGGCGGACGCAAGCATCCACAGCAGGAATACATTCGGGTCGATACCACGAACATCCTGTTCATTTGCGGCGGTGCGTTTGTCGGACTCGATAAGATCATTCAGCGCCGCATCGGAAATCGAGTGATGGGTTTCGGCGCCATCGACTCCGCCCATCGGGCGGCTTCTCTCGATCGCAGCGCGGTCATGCAGCATGTCGAACCGGAGGATTTGCTCGGTTACGGATTCATCCCCGAATTCATCGGACGCCTTCCCATGGTGACGGTTTTGAACGAGTTGACTGAAACTCAGCTGGTCTCGATTTTGACCGAGCCAAAAAACGCCTTGGTGAAGCAGTATGTGAAATTGCTCGCTATGGAAGGTGTGGAACTCGAATTCGTTCCGGATGCCTTGCGCGAACTCGCTGTTCAAGCCATGAAAAAGGGGACTGGCGCGCGGGCCCTGCGGGGGTTGCTTGAAAAAATCATGCTCGATGTCATGTACGAAATTCCAGGCAACAACGAAATCGCTTCCGTCAAAATCACGCGCCCGGTCGTTCTCGAAGAAAGCAAACCGATCATTCGCCGCAAACAGGACCAGGAAGCGGCTTAGTTTCCATTCGCGATCATGGCGACGCGGCTGCCCGTACGTCACATCGAGCAGTTCCCCGTATCGGCTGCCGTTTTCTTCCGTTCCTGAACTGGCTTCGAAGACTTGCCTCAGCGGCGCAGTTTTTTCGCGAGGTCATTCGTCAGCACGGATTGAAATTCCATTCGCAGCGACGGGTTCTTGCGCAAAAGGGTTTGGAGGGCGGATTGCGACCAGGCAAAACACCGCACCGGGCCGTTGGCAGTGACATTAGCTGAGGCCGCATCGGAGGTGACATAGCTCATTTCGCCGACGAACTGGCCGCTTTTCAGTTCGGCGACAATTTTGCCCTTCGCTTCCACGGACATGGTGCCGTTCCAGATCAAGAGGATATCCTGGGGCTTCTGACCTTCCCGCATGACCACTTCCCCGCCCGTCAGGTCCACCCATCGGCCGGCGCGCAGTAATCGCACAAATTCGGCCGGAGAAAAATTCCGGAACAAGGTTTGGTAAAGATCTTTTTCTTCATCGCTGAATTCGATGCTTCGGTTTTCCCTGCTCAACAAAACGAGGTGAGTGGCATTGACGGCGATGAACACCACGTTCCAGAAGACAGAAATCCAGAGGATCTCGGAGCGGCTGAAAAGGTAGGCCAGCCAGGTCGTGCAAGAGAAAATCGTAACCAGCCGCAGCCAGAAAATATCCTTGAGCACATAAGCCAGGAACGTGAGCACAAAAGAGGTGTGTCCCAGCAAATCAATGGCAATCGTTTTCATAAAGGAAATGAGCTTACGCCAGCGCCAGACTTGCAGGCCAATCCCGGAGAGTCAACCGATGGCTTGGGTCCGCGCACTTTGTCCCGGCCCATATTTTCCCTCCAAACTCGAATGGCTTCAGCGCGCCCTTTCCGGTCTTTTAACCGGCTGTGGGCTGAGTCAACGCCGGCCTGATTTCGACCACCGTTACCCATGGGTGAAGTGACGACCGGGTGTTGTGCCAATCCTCTCGAGCAACCAAATCTTCGATGTGGTGTTAGGAGGGGATGTGCACTATACTCAGCCCATGATTCGGACCTTGATCGTGGCTCTCGCCACTCTGGCAGTCATCGCCGCGCCAGCCGCCGCGGAGGTGGAACCAGCGCCTGGCGCCAATGCCGTTTCCGATTACCAGATCATTGTCGAACGCAATCCGTTCGGTTTGAAAGATCCGCCACCTGCTCCACCGCCGCCCGCTCCGCCGCCCGCTCCCAAATCGGATATTTTCCTCACGGGCATCACCACTTTCCTGCAACCGAAAAAAGCCTACCTGATGACGAAAGATCCTCAGGGCAAAATGCAGTATTACAGTTTCAAAGAAACCGATGCCGCCGATGGCCTCGAAATGCTGGAAATCAATGAAAGAGACAAGAGCGTGCGCATCCGGCGTGATGGCGAAGAGATGCTCTTAACGTTCGATAAGAACGGCGTGAAACCTCCCGCAGCGGCGGCTCCTCCCGCTCCCGGAGCTCATCCTCCGGGAATGCCAAATCCCGGCGGTCCTCCCGTTCCCGGCCAGCCTGGCCAACCCGCTGTCAATTATCCGCAAAATCTTCCCAGTCCGCCCGGCCTCAATCCGAACACTCGCACTTTGCCCTCGCGCACCATGCGGGTGCAGCCGGACATGCAAACGGGCGCTGGGTTTGACGTGAATGTCGGCTCCGGCGCCAACGCGGATTACCGCGCCGTGATCCGCGGGCGCGGGGTGGATGTCATTCAGAACACGCCACAATCTCCCCAGCAACAGGGACCGAAGCTCAGCGCCGAAGAGCAACTCGCTTTGATCGAATTGCAGCGCGCTTCCAATCCGAACATTCAATTTCCTCCCATGCCTAACGTGGGCGGCGCCGGTGGCCCTCCTCCCCTTCCTGGCCAGGTTGTTCCTCCGCCAATTCCTGGGCAGTAAAGCTGACATGGGGCTCCCGTCGTGGAGGCATCCCAGCACCGAAACATGATTTACCATTCCGCATTGTTGTCTGCGCCTTGCCGGAAAGGAGCCGCCGCGCTCGTCCTCGCCTGTTTCATCGCGCGCTGTTTCGGCGCGGGTGAGGTCACAACCTGCAACGAGGAAAACCTCCGCGCCGCCATCGCAGGCGGCGGTCTCGTGACGTTTGGATGCTCGGGAACGATCACGCTCACCAACACCATCCTGATTGCCAGCAACACCACCCTCGATGCCGGTTCCCGCAGCGTCACCATTAGCGGTCAAAACACAGGGCGCCTCTTTTTTGTCGAACCCCAGGCGATGTTCACGGTAAAAAAACTCCGGCTCATCAACGGCAAACTCACCGGCGCAAACGGCGCCAATGGCGGCCATGGTGAATCCGCCACCGGCGCGGCCATTTTTAATGATGGCGGCGTGGTGGTGCTCAGCGAAACCACCTTGTCGGGCCACAACGTCACCGGGGGCAATGGCGGCAATGGCGCGGCGGGGACTGGAACGGTTTCCGGACAGGGTGGGGGACATGGCGGCCTTGCCTTTGGCGCAGCAATTTTTAATTCGGGAGTACTGATGGTTTTCAAATCCACTTTCTCCGGCAACATCGCCACTGCCGGAAAAGGCGGTGATGGTGGCAATGGCGGATCGGGGGGCAACGGCGGTTCTGGCGGCGATGGCGGCAACGGAGGTTACGCTCGAGGCGGTGCGATTTTTAACACCGCGAGCGGTTCTCTCTCGATCGAGGATTCGCTTTTCTCCACAAATCAAGTGACCGCCGCACAAGGAGGTAAAGGTGGCGCGGGCGCAGGTTTCCTGGGATTGCCGGGGCAAAACGGAATTTCCGGAGACGCAATCGGCGGAGCCATTTTCAATGAAGGAGGTTCGGTCCGGATCCACAACTGCACAATCGCCGGAAATCAGGCGGCGGCAGCCAACGGCCAGGCTGGCAGCGCCAGCGTGGTTGGAAGCGAAGGATTTGATGGAACACCCGGCGGGCATGCCTTCGGCGCTGGCATATTCAATCAAGGCACACTCGTGGCGACGAACTGCACGTTTACTTTGAATTTCGCAGTCGCAGGCAACGGAGGTGATGGAGGCGCCGGCAGCAGCAGTGGTTTCGGCAGCGACGGCGGAAATGGCGGTGCGGGTGGCAGTGGTTTGGGAGGAAATCTGTTCAACGCACTTTTGGGTCAAACGACCCTTGTCAACTGCACATTCGCAAATGGCAGTGCTCGAGGCGGCAATGGCGGAGCCGCAGGTGCCGCGGGCACTCCGCTGGCGCGGCCGGGAAGAGCCGGCGATCCTGGAGCGTCGATCGGCAGTTCCATTTACAATGCCAGCGGTGTTGTTCGCCTGAAGAACTCAATCGTTTCCAAGACCAGCAGTTTCACAGGTGCAAACGCCGGCGGCGCCATCATCGACCAGGGATTTAACCTCAGCTCGGATGGCAGCCTGCAACTTTCCGCCGAGAAGAGCGAGAACAACATTGATGCGAAGCTCGGGTCGCTGGCCAACAACGGCGGGCCGACCCCAACCATCGCGATCGCGACCAACAGCCCGGCGCGCGACCGGATCGATGGGGCGGGTCACAATGGAGCGCCCCTGACAGACCAGCGCCAGGCCGCTCGCAATTCCCCTTTTGATTCCGGCGCTTACGAAATCTCTTCCGCGTCGGTGGGTCCTGCGCTCACGTTGTCAGTGCAAACCACCAATCTGATGCTCTCCTGGCCGGCATCGGCGACGAATTTTCTTGTGGAATACCGGCTCGGTCTCTCGACGACAAATCAGTGGATTCGTCCCTCGAATCTTCCGATTGTGGTCACCAATGAGATGCAGACGCTCACCATCGCGCCGACCAACCGGACCACGTTCTTCCGATTGTTGAAGCCGTAACGGAACTCTGGTTCGGTCCTGAGACCTGCCGCAAAGATCCGTCGCGCGGCAGGTTACCTGCGCGAAAGGTCGTGCTGAAGAAACCAGTCGTAGAGTTCCTGGTTGTTGTAGGTTTCAGTCCACGAATCGTGCTCTGCCTCGGGATAAATGGTCAGGCGCGGTTGGTTGCCAATCCGTTTCAGCGCCTGGATCATCCGCTCCGTCTCTTCTTGAACGACCAGCTTATCTTTCGCTCCGTGGAATGCCCAAACCGGAAGTTGGCGCAGCGCCTGCGCTTTCTGCGGATCCGGCAGCAGAATCTGAAGGGTGCTGCCTCCGCCGCAAATCGGCGCGATCGCCGCAAACCGGTCCGGATGCGCGAGGGCCAAACTCCAGGTGCCATACCCGCCCATGCTCAACCCGGTCAGATAAATCCGATTCGTATCGACGCGCTGCTCCTTCGTCACGTGATCGATCAGTTCCATCAGCACTTCGTTCGACCAGATCTGCCCATCGGGACATTGCGGTGAAATGACGATGAACGGAAACTCCGGTTTGCTCGCGACGAGCTTCGGTGGGCCGTGCACCTTCACCTTGGCAAGATTGGTTCCGCGTTCGCCCGCGCCATGCAGGAACAGAATCAGCGGCCAGCGTCTTTCCTTCTGCTTGTCATAGTCCGCCGGCAGAAAAAGCAAATAGTCCGCGCGCACCGATTTCGTGATCTCGCGTTCAAAACGCTGCGGAGTCTGCGCGCCGCTCGTCTGAGCAAACAGAATATTTGCGCTCGCAATCAGGAAAATTACGAGGCACCAACCGCCCGCCTTGTGGATGAAGTTCATCAACATTGGGAATGAAAGGTTACATCAGCTTCAACTTCGGCAAATCCTGCGAATCGACGAGACCAACGGGCTCGTGCTTCGCATTGACGACAATCAGGTCGTCGATGTTGCGTTCGTCAAAAATTTTTATGGCCTCCATGGCCAGCGCATCCTCATGCACAACCACCGGGTTGCGAGTCATCACTTCCTTCAAAACGTGCGCGAGCGCGTGATCGTCCGTGGCCATGCGCCGGCGCAGGTCGCCATCGGTGAACACGCCCACGAGTTTGCCTTTGGCATTGACGACACTGACGCTGCCGGATTTGGCGCGCGTCATGATCAGGAGCGCGTCTTTCACTCTGAGCGTTTCGGGCGCGACCGCATTGCGCTGGTCTGTCCGCATGATGTCGCGGACGCGCAGCAGGAGCGAACGTCCGATGGCGCCGGAGGGATGATAACGAGCGAAATCCTGCTTGCGGAAACCGCGCGCTTCGAGCACCGCCATGGCGAGCGCGTCGCCCAAGACAAGCATTGCCGTCGTGCTCGAGGTGGGAGCCAGGTTGAAAGGGCAGGCTTCCCGGGGCACCTGGACGTTGAGAACGACATCGCAATATTTGGCGAGTGTCGATTTCATGCCGGCGGTGAACGCGATCATTCGCACATCAAATCGTTTCAGCGCCGGAAGCAGGCCGATCAGCTCCTCCGTTTCGCCGGAATAACTCAGCGCCAGAATGAGGTCGCCGTCATTGACGATCCCGACATCGCCGTGCAGCGCATCCACGCTGTTCAAGACGACGCTGGGGGAACCGGTGCTGGTCAGGGTGGCGGCGATTTTCTGGCCGATGTTGCCGGATTTGCCGATGCCGACGACGACGATTTTTCCACGATTGCGTAGTGCGGAAACGATCAATTCGACGGCACGATCGAAGGAAGAGTCCAAGTGGGCGGCCACGGCCTTGAGTGCGGCGGTTTCGATCGCGAAGACTTCACGTGCGCGGGTGAGGTGACTCATGATCGGCGCGGTTCACTCGGCCCGCGGATAAGATCCGAGCACCTTGACGAAGTTGCAGTGTTTGCCGAGTTGTTCGATGGCTTTGGCCACTTTCTCCTCTTGCTGGTGGCCGTCGAGATCGACGAAGAAAAAGTATTCCCAGGCTTTGCGTTTGCTCGGGCGCGATTCAATTTTCGTCATGTTCAAGTGATGCCGGCGGATGGGAGCGAGCGCCTGGTGCAGCGCGCCGATTTTGTCCGCGATGCTGAACATAAGGCTCGTGCGGTCGCGGCCCGTCGGCGGCGGGCATTGCCGGCCGAGAACGAGGAAGCGCGTGGCGTTGGCGGCGTTGTCCTGGATGTTGGCTTCGAGGATCGGCAGCTCGTAATGCTCGGCCGCCAGCAATCCGGTGATGGCCGCCGAAGACTTCTGGCCTTTGGCAAGTTGCGCCGAACGCGCGTTGGAAGAAGTTTCAAGAATTTCCGCGTGCGGCAAATGATGCTGCACCCAGCCGCGGCATTGCGCCAGCGCCTGCGGATGCGCGAACAACTTTTTGATTTTGTCACGCCGACCGAAACTCGCCAGGCAGTACTGAATCGGAAGCACGATCTGCGAAACAACCTTCAGATCACTGTCCACAAACATGTCGAGCGTATGGGTCACGACACCTTCGGTGGAATTCTCGACCGGCACCACACCGTAGTCGGCGCGATTCTTACTCACCTCGAAAAAGACATCGGCGATGGTCTTGAGCGGCAAGTAGTGCAAGCTCGATCCGAATTTTCGAATGGCCGCCTGATGAGTGAAGGTCGCCTCCGGCCCGAGGTAGGCGATGGTCATGGACTTCTCGAGGGAGAGCGCGCTGGACATGATCTCGCGGTAAATCGCGCGCAAGGAATCGTTCGTGATCGGTCCCGGGTTGAGTTTGCAAACGCGTTCGAGCACCGCCAGCTCGCGGTGCGGCGCGTAGATTTCCTCGCCGGCTTGCATTTTAATGGCGCCGATTTCGAGCACATGCTGCGTGCGCTCGTTGAGGAGTTGGACAATCTGTTCGTCGAGTTGGTCGATCGCTTTGCGGTGCTCGTGCAGGCTCATGATCAACTGGCGTTGCCGGGGGTGGCTGGCTTCGATTCCGCGGAGGCCGGAGCATTGGAAGTCCCCGAAGTGGAACTGCCGCTCGCCGCCTCGCCTTCTGCCGTGGCGTTTTCGGACGTCAACTGGTCTGGCGGCGCGGTGGCCAGGCCGGGCTCAACGGTCAGCAACGATTCCGGTCGCTTCACAGGAATGCGCCGCAATTCATCCGCGGCCGGCAAATCCTCGAGGTTGCGCAACCCAAAGTATTCCAAAAAGAGCGCCGTCGTTCCGTAGGTCATCGGGCGGCCGACCACTTCGGCGCGACCGATCTGTTCGATCAATCCGCGTTCAAGCAGCGTTTGCATGACGCCATCCACCGAGACGCCGCGGATCTGTTCGATCTCGGCGCGCGTCAGCGGCTGCCGGTAAGCGATGATGGCGAGCGTTTCCAGGGACGGTTGCGATAACCTGGGCGGGCGGTTTTTCTCCCCCACAAGTGCGCGGAGCCACGGGGCATATTCCGGCAGGCTGACGAATTGCCACGACCCGGCCACACACACGAGCCGGTAACTTCGGGCGGCCTCCGCGTGCTCTTTTTCGAGTTGTTCGAGCGCGGCAGTGATGTCGTCCTCTTTCGTTTTGCGAAAAGCCTTGGGCGCGGGATCTTCGGTTTGTTCGACCGCCTGCGCCAGAATCTCTTTCAGTTCGCGCGCGCTGAGTGGTTTTTGCGAGGCAAACAACAACGATTCCAAAATGAATTTCAGTTCCATGGATCAAGCTTGGGAAATATCGGACCTGTCCCCCGGTTTCTCCGTCGCCTTTTCGGCATCGGCCAACTCTTGAACCGCTGAAGCTTCACCGGTCCCCGCCGATGCAGGCGGTTCGGAGGATCCGGCCGGCGTCGTGGACGCTGCCACCGGGAGTGTGACGCGGTGGATTTCGATCTCGCTGAATTCCTCGGGCTGCGCCACGCGCAATTGTTTCAGGCGAATCAATTCGAGCAGCGCAAGAAAAGTGACCACCACTTCGCTCCGGCTGGTGCTGTCGGCAAACAACTCCGAAAACCGCAGCCGTTCGCGCGTTTTCAGCACGTTCATCAATTGTTCGATTTTTTCGCTGACCGTCCATTTGTCTTCAAAGACGTCGCGCGCCGCGTCGCGTTCCTGAAAACGCTTGAGGATCACGCTCACCGCGTTGATCAAATCGAAGAGCGAAACTTCCGGTTTGGGAGCGGGACCTTCGGGCGCAAATTCGGGTTTGCCAGGTTGCCGCGGGTAAACGCCTTCCTGCAACGCCTCCTTTTCCTGCAATTGCGCGGCGGCGTCTTTGAACTTTTTGTATTCGACCAGTTGCCGGATCAGTTCCCATCGCGGGTCATCGCCTTCGTCCTCACCTTCCACCTGCACCTGTTGGTCTTTCGGGAGCAGTTCGCGGCTTTTGATGTACATGAGCGTCGACGCCATGACCAGGAATTCGCCCGCCACATCCAGATCGAGCTGGCGCATGACTTCGATGTATTCGATGAACTGGGTTGCGATTTTGGTGAGGTTAACGTCGTAGATGTCCACTTCCTCTTTCTTTACCAGGTAAAGCAGGAGGTCGAGCGGCCCTTCGAACACTTCCAGTTGGACTTTATTTTCGGTCATGCGCCACGCGCGCGATTCCACTCCGGGAATCGGATGGTGCATCCTAAAGCGGCCTCGAGGCGTTTGGCAATGCCGTTCGCGTCCGAGCGGCACTTGGACACTCGCACGGCGAAGAAACGGCCAGGCTGCCCGAAAACAGCCGGCTCAGCCATGCTCACTGCCGGATTGAAACTTCAGCCAGCCCCCGCCTAAATTGGTCCATGAACGTGATTACGGACCAGCGCTGCACGGAATATTCGCGTCGAGGCCATCCGGAACGCCCGCAACGAATTCTCAAAACAGTCGAGCGACTCAAATCGCAAACGGAACTGCCGATTCAATGGCTCGACCCCATAGCGCCGGGCGATGAAGTCATTCTCCGAGCGCACTCGAACGAGCACTTGAAAAATGTCACGAGTCCGGCGGATGATTTTGATGCGGACACCCCCGCTTACCCGAACATCATCGACCATGCGCGCCGGGGAGTCGGAGGAGCGTTGCAGGCATTGCGGCTGGCGCGGGAAGGAAAAAAAGCATTCAGCCTGCTGCGGCCTCCAGGACATCACGCCACGCGCAATCAAGCGATGGGATTTTGTTTTTTGAATTCGATCGCCATTGCCGCTCTCGAAGCGAAGGCCTCCGGAGTGGCGAAAGTGGCCGTTTACGATTTCGACGTGCATCACGGCAATGGCACCGAAGCGATCCTGCTCGATCAACCCGGGTGCGCTTTCTTCTCGATCCACCAATATCCCGCTTATCCCGGAACGGGGGCGAGTCATCTGCGCAATTGCTACAATTATCCGGTGCCGCCGGGATCGACGCGCGAGACTTACCGCAA
>JBFMDG010000096.1:0-14783 GCA_040754135.1 Verrucomicrobiota bacterium | reverse complement strand
GAAGAAATTATTTCGCGCAGATGCCCGCCGGTTGTCATTGGATTGCTGCGTCAATTCGAAAGCGTATTTCGCTCCTTCGTCAAGACAACGGAAATGACGCAGCGTCGGACTATTGCAGATCGGCTAATTGCCATCCGTGTTAATCCTGTAACCCGTGGTCAAATTTTTTCATTTCCAACCCGCGACACAGGCTGACCGTGCTGACATCGTAAATCGTGGGCGGCAGGCCTGTGAGAGTTGAAAAAGGTTAGCAGGACAAAACCAGACAGTTTCCCGTATGTGAGAGGCGTTGGGCCGTTTTGAAACGATTTTCAGCTCCCGCGCAATCTGGAACATTTCAATGCCACCGTTCACGCCCAAACAGAATCCATTTCAGCCAAGGAAGAATCTGGGTTGTGAAAGCGTTTGCCACGAGATGGAATCCACGCACTGCCGGCATGTAGTGTCGATTAAGCGCTACTCGTGAATGAAACTGGATCCCAGCCGTGCCAAAGGAGAGTTGCCTAGCGACCAACCGATCGATTCGCTCGTCGATGATTCCTCACTTTTTGAAGTATCCATAGCGCTTGGATTCAACCTGCCCGTTTCCAAACAGGACATTATGGCGTCCGCTCCAACCAAGCCCTTCCGTAAACGTGCGACCCGGATCATGCCAGGGAATCGAATCTTGAGCCAGCCATTGAGTGGGCTCTACATTCGCGAAACGAGTCTCTCGAAGAAAGGGGATGCCCCACTCGAACCCGCCGTACGCCGGAGATGCGTGCGGACCCAGCTTCGCACTCGGACAGAGCGGTGGGATGTTTGTCTCTTGAACGAAAAAGGATCGCGCCGGCAAACGCCCATTGTGATCGTCCGCATAGGTCACAGTCGCCAAGAAAACCTGGCGCAGCGTGGTCTGACATTTCACCATTTTTGCCCTTTCTCGCGAACGATTCAGTGCCGGGAGGAGCAGAGCGATCAGGATTGAAACAATGCCGATGGTGACAAGCAATTCGACGAGCGTAAATCCGACTCGCGTCCACACCGGACGTAGATCGCGAGTAACTTTTATCGAACAACCCGCAACGCGGGTGGCCAGCGATGTTCGGATTACCAACAGACGTCGCCCACCCGCGTTCGCGCCAGTGATCTTGTTTAACGAAGCCGCTGCGCGGCGAGGGACTTGAGCGTCTGGACAACCGTCCGATTTTCTTCTCAGCGGCACGGGCGGAGCATAGTAAAATCGGCCTCTTTGGACAACTCCGATTCATGCTCCGCGTCAAACTCCAAGCTCAACCAGCACACCGCCAGCAATTCGAGAGCGCCGTTCCCGCCCTAATAAACCGGCCAGTGGATAAACCGGCCAGTGGACATCGGCATCCAATTCCGAGGAAAGCCGCTCGCGTGCTCTCACCAAACTCCGGGCTTGTTTAACCAAGGCGGTCGTTGCTGGCTCCGCTTCGCTCCGGAGCACTAAAACTATTATTGTGCGGCCGCTTTGTGCCATGTGTCGCTCGCTCAATGCGAAGGACTACGAGCAACGTCGCTCCAGCTACTAAAGACTCGACAATGACAACTTCAAGCGGGACGAGGTTCAAAGTGGAAGGGTGAACGAACGCGTCCCAGAAAAACCAAAAGCCGACGGACACCGATGCAAGGATGAGAGTGAGAACAACAGCACGCGTCGTGAGACAACGGGCCGACAACGCGGCGAGAACCAACAACACGTACGGCAATAAACCGAGCGGCAGCCACGATGAAGCGTACGGGAAGTAACGGAGAGTGACGAATGCACCAAGCGCGGCGAGCAACCAGGAGCAAGTGGTGAGTGTCTTTGCCATACGTTTGAAGCGGCCTAAGGACTCCAATATAGCGCATGGGGGTCTCGTTCTGACTTCTTCTCCTTTCGTTCGGGCAGTCGTCGTGCAAGCGACGGAATCGTGAGCACTCCCTTAACTTCATGTGCGCTGCCCGACGCATCCGTGAATTGTTCGGTCGCTATCACTTTCCCGTCGCGAATCTGCGATATTTTGATGGTGTCCTTGGTAGTGCACCCGCTGTTGGTGTTGGAGCGGTAGAATGCCAGTAATGTCTCCAAACCAGAAAGGTCAGATTCGGATAACGTAAGCGCTCCCAACTCTTGCCACTCTGCATCGCGGTATGTAATGTCAGGGCCGACCCATTCCAATCTGACTGCTACCACCGATGCAGTCGGCTTGCCTTTGCGCGTAAAAGTCACGTCGTAAGTGTAAAAATGGAAGCAGCCTCTCGACGTGAAGCGCATTTGTAGAGTTTCGCCAGCGGCGAGCTTGTTGAAACCGTCAATCTTGTCGGCAGCCGACAGCTGAGCGAGCGAGCCGAAAATGGCTGCAACGAGTATCGTAATGAAACTTGAGGTGCGCATATGTACCCTATCGCTCCGGCTCACCGACGCTGGGCCAGTGATGTAGCATTGTCAACTGAGGCGCGATCCCGACGTTTGGTGTAGCCGGTTTGTTCGCCGAACTCAGGCGCCAGAGCATGCCTGAGAACAACGCACTGATCGCAAGTGATGCCACAACAAATGCAAACCACAGCCACCACAGTCCAGTAATGCTCCATCCGTCCTTGATCTCGTCCGGCTCACTCATCGCCCGGGGCACAACTTGCGCAACCGATTCTGGATTGTGAACCCAATCTCCCACTCCGATCAAGAAATCGAGTGTGCCGCCGTCGTTACAATAATAGACCTTCCCATTGACGAAGGCATCCCAAGCGAACGTGCAAACCAACGCGACGAGTACCATGCTCATGCCAAACACCCCGAGACTTACCATTGCTCTTGCAGCGTTACGGTGCATACGGCGAACGATCAGGATGAGCCATGATGAGGAGGGCTCCGGTGACGTTTGACTGCAACAACAACATGACCGCGCTCCTCGTCGTTGGCTCGATCCTCTGGTTGAACGAAGCCGCTGCGCGACGACGGGCTGGTTGAGCGTCTGGACACCGGATCGGTTTTCTTCTCAGCGGCACGGGCGGATCATAGTAAAATCGGCCTCTTTGGACAACTCCGATTCATGCTCCGCGCCCAACTCCAACCTCAACCCGAACAACGCCGCCGATTCGTGCGCGCCGTCCGCACCCAAACCCGCCAAGTGGGCATGCAAGCCCGAAGAAAGCGGCTGGCGTGCCCTCACCAACTCCGGGCTTGTTCAACCATGGCTGTAGTGGCTGGGTCGTCTTCGCTCCGGAGCCATACAGCCTTTATGGTTGGGCGATTTTGACCTGCCGCGGTATAAATCACTTCGGTACTGAAATGCTCACGATCCGCCAACGGCCGCCGCGGAGCGCCAACATCGCACACTCCGACTCCTTCCTGCCCCCGTTTGCAAGGCGCTTGGAAATCTCTCGACGCTGTGACTCATTTAACGGCGATGCAGGCGTCTTCAAAACATCTTGCAGTGCTTTGAGTTTATTTGGGGAAAGCGGATGAAACACGCTGAAGGAAACCGTGGCGACCGTAGGATGCGTGCTGGACAGACTCACCTTCACATCAGTCACCTGCAGATTCTGCCAGTCGTTGTTTCCCTCTGGGGGCAGGAGCTTCGCCGTCTCGGCTGCGTTAATAACGTGTACTTTGGCCTGCTCACGGCCTGCTTCGACTACGATGAACATCGCATCGAGCACACGTCCCAAACCCTCCACATCCCGCATGGCCATTGCTTCGTAATACCGGCGAAGCACTTTCGATATCTCCACTGTGGCGTCCTCGTCCTGCGCGAGGCAGGGAATCGCAGTTGCGAAAAGAATCAGCGCGCAAAGTCCGACTGTCATGTTGAAAAATGATCTCATAAAATTCTCCTTTGACCGAATGACCGCGAGCACCGCACGGCAAGCCCGACCCAGGATGAATCGCCAGGTTACCTTCGTCCGCAGGGCTTCTTCTTTTGTTGTCCGGGGCACACTCGAAAAACGCAAAGCCGTCTCCATGGGTTGCCCATTGGGCGCGAGCGGCCCATGAAAAATCTTCGACAGCGGTTCGGTCCGATGGCAATTTCCGGTCGTGTCGCTGACAAAACTGGAAAACTTACGCGCGCTGCTTCGCTCCTACGGTTCCTGCCTGGTGGCGTATTCGGGAGGAGTCGATTCGGTGTTTCTCGCGTTTGTGGCGCACGAACAACTCGGCGAGAAAAGCCTGGCGGCCATTGCCGATTCACCCAGTCTGCCGCGGCGCGAATTGCAAGAAGCGCTCGATATCGCGCGGCAATTTTCTTTTCCCGTGCGCGTCGTGCAAACGCATGAGTTCACCAACGCGCAGTATCTGCAAAACCCCGCCAACCGCTGTTACTTCTGCAAAAGCGAACTGTTCCTGGAACTCACGCCGCTGGCCAGGTCGCTCGGTTTGGCGGTCATCGCTTATGGCGAAAATGCCAGCGACATCGGCGATTTTCGTCCCGGCGCGAAGGCCGCGGGGGAATTTCAAGTGCGCGCGCCCTTGAAGGAAATCGGCCTGACCAAGGCCGAAATTCGCGCATTATCCGCGCAATTTGGCCTGCCCACGGCTGACAAACCGCAAATGGCCTGCCTCAGTTCGCGCATTCCCTACGGCGAATTGGTCAGCCCGGAAAAACTCAACATGATCGAGCAAGCGGAAATGGTTTTGCGCGATTTGGGTTTTTACGATGTGCGTGTGCGGCATCACGAATTGAAAAGCGGCCAACTCGCCCGCATCGAAGTCGGCAGCGCCGAAATCCCGCGGCTGTTCGAACAGGACCGCTACGCCAAAGTCGCGCAAGCGTTCCAACAAATTGGTTACTCGCACGTGACCGTGGATCTGGCCGGTTACCGCCGCGGCAGTTTGAATCGGAACGCCTGAGTTTCTGTTCGGGCACCATCGCGGACCGAATTCTCCCGTCAGCTCATTGGTTCTTCGAAGTTTCCGTTCCGCGGATTTGATTTGAATCACGTTTTTGCTCCCGCCGCAAAAGCCGCGCAATTTCCGGCAAAATCGGGTTAGCCGCTCCCCACCATCAACGCCACCTTTCGAGCCATGAAAATCATCAATTTTGACTCTGCAACAGCAAAATCTGACCAGAGCCGCTGGCGGCGATGGATGGCGCTCGGCGGCGCGCTTGCGCTCCTCGCGGTCTCCGCTCGCGCCGCCGAAGCTCCGGTCAAAGCGCCTGCCAACGGCAAGCCCGCCGACCCGACAATTGTCGGGCAGGAAGAAGCGATGCTGACGGAGGCGCCTCATGTGCCGCCGCCCATCAAACGCAAACACGCCACCAAAGTGATCGTCACCCTGGAAGTGCGCGAGGTGACCAAGCGCCTCTCCGATGGCGTCGATTACACGTTTTGGACTTTTGGCGGCAATGTGCCCGGGAGCTTCATCCGCATCCGCGAAGGCGACCTGGTGGAATTTCATTTGAACAATCATCCGAGCAGCAAGATGCCGCATAATATCGACCTGCACGCCGTGACCGGACCAGGAGGCGGAGCGGCGTCGTCGTTCACCGCGCCGGGACACTCGTCGCAATTTTCATTCAAAGCGTTGAATCCAGGTTTGTATGTGTATCACTGCGCCACCGCGCCGGTCGGCATGCACGTGGCCAACGGCATGTACGGTTTGATTCTGGTTGAACCGAAAGAGGGATTGCCGCCCGTGGACCGCGAGTATTACGTCATGCAAGGCGAGTTTTACACCATGGGCAAATTCGGCGAGGAAGGACTGCAGCCGTTCGATCAGAACAAAGCCGTGGATGAACGCCCGCCTTACGTCGTTTTCAACGGTGCCGTAGGATCCCTCGTCGGCGACCGCGCCATCACCGCGAAAGTCGGGGAAACCATTCGGCTTTATTTGGGGAACGGCGGGCCGAACCTGATTTCTTCATTCCATGTCATTGGCGAGATTTTCGATCATGTCTATCAGGAAGGCGGCATTCTCGCGTCGCAAAAGCAGGTGCAAACCACGCTCATTCCGGCAGGCGGTTCTGCGATGGTGGATTTCAAGGTCGATGTGCCGGGGACTTTCGTGCTGGTGGATCACTCGTTGTTTCGCGCTTTCAACAAAGGCGCGCTTGGCATGTTGAAAGTGGAAGGGCCCGAGAACCTGCTCGTTTACTCGGGCAAAGAAGTGGATGCGGTTTATCTGGGACGCCAGGCCGCCGAAGGTTCGGAAGCGGAGAAAAAAGTGGAGCAACTCCGCGCCGCGGTGAAGGAAGCCATTGCCAGCGATCCGAAAATCGCCGGGCTCACCAAAGAGATTCAAATCGAGAAGGGCAAACAGGTTTACATGCAAACCTGTTTCGTCTGTCATCAGCCGGACGGCCAGGGCATCCCAAATCAAATTCCGCCGCTCGCCAAATCCGATTACCTCATGGCGGATAAAGAGCGATCGATTCGCGGCGTGCTCGCCGGGCAATCCGGCGAA
The DNA here is from genome assembly GCA_040754135.1 of Verrucomicrobiota bacterium. Lineage (GTDB taxonomy): Bacteria > Verrucomicrobiota > Verrucomicrobiia > Limisphaerales > SIBE01 > JBFMDG01. Next base: position 8,392 of record JBFMDG010000096.1, on the reverse strand, counting down.
ATGGTGGTCAACGGGAAGAAGTATAACGGCATCATGATTCCGTTGAATTATCTCACCGACGATCAAGTGGCGAACGTGCTCACGTTCGTTCGCAACAACTTCGGCAATTCGGGGGACGCGGTGACGATCGAGGAGGTGCGCAAAATCCGGGGAGAAGTGGGCGCACCGCCGCCAACGCAGTTCGAATAACAGGGCACAAATCAGCGCCACACCGCCATGTTCCGAAAACTTTTCAACCTGAGCATTGCAGGATCAGCCTTGGGGCTGATTCTGCTGGCGTGGGGTGGCGGGCCCGAGGCGTCGCGCGCGAGTGAAAGTCCCCCAGCCGCAAGTCCGGATATGGCGCAGATTCCAGCGGGACAGTACCAAGTGCTGTTTCGAAGTGAAAAAGATCTCAAGGAAATTCCGGTGAAGTCTTTCCTGCTCGATGTTCGACAGGTGACCAACGGTGATTTCCTCGAATTTGTTCAGGCAAACCCCAAATGGCGGCGGTCCCAGGTGAAAAGGCTGTTCGCTGACGAGTCGTATCTCAAGCATTGGAGCGGCGATTTGGCCTTCGACGAGAAAATCCGCCACGCGCCGGCGACGTATGTCTCGTGGTTTGCCGCCAAAGCGTTTGCCCAATGGAAAAATAAACGCCTGCCCACCACGGCCGAATGGGAGTGGGCAGCCGGGGCGAGCGCGACTCGCGCCGATGGCGAGAAAGATCCCGAACATCAGAAAAAAATTTTGCGGTGGTACTCCACGCCCACGCCGCCCGAATTAGGAGCCGCTGGCGCCGGGGAACCGAATGTGTGGGGCGTCCGTGATTTGCATGGCCTGGTCTGGGAATGGGTGGCGGATTTCAACACCGCCATGGTAACGGGCGATGCGCGCGGCGACACCGGATTGGAACGCAAACTTTTTTGTGGGAGCGGTGCAGTGGATGCGCGCGATCGCGCCAATTACCCCGCTTTCATGCGCTTCGGTTTCCGCAGCAGCCTGCGCGCAAATTACACCGTGCACAATCTCGGCTTTCGCTGCGCCAAAGATTTATGAACGCAAATTCAAGCCTTACCTTTCCAGCCGCCCGCAGGCGTCGAGGGCGCGTTGCGCTGGCCGGAGCAATGGCCGGCTTATTGTTGAGCGCCGGACTTGGTGGTTGCCGGTTCGAAAGCAAAACCGAGGAAGCCGCCGCCTGCTGCAAAACAGCCGAGCCCGCCGCCGCGTTCAGCGATCAGTCACTTTATCTCCTCGATTCCACCTGGACGAATGACGCCGGGCACGCAGTGCGCCTGAGCAACTTTCAAGGCCGCGTCCAGGTGCTGACAATGTTTTTCGCCAATTGCTCGTACGCCTGTCCGATTCTCGTGCATGACATGCAACGCATCGAAGATGCATTGCCGGCGGAGATCAGATCAAAGGTTCAATTCGTTCTGGTGTCCTTCGATACCGAACGCGACACGCCGAGCACGCTAAAAAAGTATCGCGAACTCCGGCAACTGCCGGGTGAAAGCTGGTCGTTGCTGACCGGCAAACCTGATGACGTGCTCGAGTTGGCGGCATTGTTGGGAGTGAACTTCAAGCAGGAGGCATCGGGCCAGTTTGCCCACTCGAACATCATCACGATTCTGAATGGCAAAGGGGAAATTGTGCATCAGCAAATCGGATTGAACGAGGATCGGCAGGCATCCGTGGAAGCCATCCGCCGCGAGATCGCCAAGCCCAGCCTGGATTGAGCGGCGCGCGAAAGAAGTCCAGTTCGCACGTTCGAAAAGGTCAACGCCTGGGGCAGAATTCCGCCGTCAAACTCGTTCGCAGCGTAAGGAGCTTTTTTAAGAAGCGTGGAGCTCCGGACCATGCGGCGCTCACCAAAAGTTCCAGGCCCCTTTCCAGACTACCCATAATCCGAGCAGGAGATTGGTGATCGCATGAGCGGTGATGGCATCGCCGAGGCGTCCTTTCCAAAGCACGAGCCCTTGATAAACCGCCGCGCAAATGAAGCCGGCGAGCCATTCGTTATGCGCCAGGCCAAAAATGGCCACCGTCACCACAAAGGCCTTCCAGTCGAGGTGATTCAACGGCACCTCAGTGAAATTCGCGCGCGCGATGTAGCGGTATAAAAACGAGCGATAAAAAACTTCCTCGAGCGGAGGCACGACGATCGCGGAACCAACGATGCGGGCGATGGCGAAAAACCACGCCCACGAACTCGACGCGCCATAAAAGGCGAATGGATTCCAGATGGCGCCGGGTTTTGGTTCGTTGCCGAAAAACTGGTTGAGCTTCGGATACGACGGGTCAAGTCCCACCCAAACCAGGAACACAATCACGCCGGCGATGATTGCTTCGGCGCTGAAATTCCAGCGCATTTCCGGCAAAAGATCGCGGATGGCCCAGAGCATCCAGGCGCCGACAACGGTTTTCGCGACATAAATCCAGAATTGCGATCCGGGCCCGAGTTTGCCCTGGAGCGCTGTGAGAAGGACAAATACCGCGAAGGGCACGACTCGTGGCAACAATGGCGATGCGGATAATTTTTCTTTGAGCAGGTTCATTGCGTAAAGCGAGCGTGAATGATCGGGTGGGAAAAGTTCATGGCCGCGCGCTTTGGAGGCGCGCAAGGCCGGACGCGTCTATCCCCGGTGAATTCAACTCATGATCCTTCGAGACCTCAGCGTGTAGCGGCCTACTTTTGCCCGATGGTGAGCGTTTGCTTTTGGCCTTCGAACTCCATTGTGACGGCGTTTCGTTCGATGTCCACGACGCGCGCGCCTTCGATTGTGCCGTCGCGATAGAGTGTCTTGCCGTTGATCAGAACGGAGGGATTCGACAGCCGGAAAAAGATTCCTTGCAACTTCAAAGGCGGGAAACCTTTTGGGACCGAGGCTGCGGCCACGGTCGCAGGTGCCGCTGGGGCAGTGGCTGCGGGCGGGTCCGATTTCGGTTCGGTTTTGGCCGGAGCCAGTTCGGTGGTTGGTTCGGCTTTGGCGATTTGTGTTGGCGCAGTTGGGGTCGTGGCCGCGGCGGGCGCATTCGACTCCTCCCCGGTTTCACGGCTGGATTTGACCTGGTCGGCCACTTCGGCGGCTTTTTTCAAAGGAGCGGTGACGGCATTGGCGATGGACTTTGATGTGGACTCGGCGGAAGCGGGTTTCGCATCGGTTCCACGCACTGCGCGTGTGGCCGCGTTGTTGGTGGACGCGGCGGCGGTGGGAGAGGCGGTTGATTTTGTGGCCGAGGTTTTGTTGGTGGAAGTGTTGGCGGCGACGGCCGTTGGCTGGCCTTTGTACAATTTGAAAGCGGTCCACCCGAGTGCGCCCACGCAAGCGAGCAGGAGCACGAGGAGGACGATGCGTTTCCAACTGCCTCCCGAGCCGCCGGATTCGGCGGGTTGCAACGGAGGCGGTCCGCCACCGGTGATGGCATTTTCTTTGTGCGCTTTGCTGGCGCGTTTGAGAGCGTCGTTGATTAAACTCATAGATCGATTTTTCCTTCCAGTTCGCGGATGGCCAGGCCGACCATCGCAAAGTCGATGCGTTCGCGTTGTTGCACGAAGCCAGCCAGGAGGCATTTGTCGCAGAGAGCATTGACGAGTCGCGGAATGCCCTGGCTGTAATTGAAAATGCGCCAGAGAGCCGGCGCGGTGAAATAGGGCGCACCATTGCCGCCGGAGACTTGTAAACGATGCTGCACGTATTGGCTGATTTCGGTGTGACGGAGCGGACGCAAATGATAACGCACCATGATCCGCTGACGCAGCTGGCGCAAGCTGTAATCGTTGAGACGATCGCGCAGCTCCGGCTGGCCCATCAGAACGATCTGCAACAATTTCCGCTCGTCGGTTTCAAGATTGGAAAGCAGCCGCACCTGTTCGAGCAATTCGCTCGTCAGATCCTGGGCCTCGTCAATGATGAGCACGGCGTCGCGTCCTTGCTCGACCAGTTTGAGGAGAAATTCATTGAGCGCCGCCACGGTTTCGAGCCGGTCGAGCCCCTTGACCTGCAGCCCGAACTCCATGGCGATGGCTTTCATGAGTTGGTCGGCATCGAGCACCGGATTGAGAATCAGCGCGGTGGCGAAGCGTTCGCCGAGTTGTTCGAGCATGGCGCGGCAGATGGTGGTTTTGCCGGCGCCAACTTCACCGGTGAGTTGCACAAACCCTTTGCGTTCCCGAATGCCGTAGAGCAAATGATTGAACGCCTCGCGATGTTTCGCGCTGAAGAAGAGGAACCGCGGATTCGGCGTTAAATCAAATGGCGGCTCTTTCAAGCCGTAGTACTCGAGATACACGAGCTTTCCTTACCGAAAACCGATCGGAGAGAAAAGCAAAATGGAGGCACCCGATAAAGAAAGCAGGCTCCTCTGTTTTTCGAAACGCCCGTCCTGTTTTCGCCCTTGGCCGCTCATTCCGGTTTCAGTGTCGAAAACAAGATCAATGATCTCTCCCTGTATAAAGTTAACTTCAGCGGTTTTGCACAGCCGTGTTACAGGAAGTCAGCTCTCGACCGGCTTGGCAGAGGCCTCATCACGCATGGATGTGAGCAGGCATTTGCGGGTGGCTTGAAGCCGTTGGATGACGATCTGCGCGATACGCTTCATCAGCTCGAAACCAAACTCATGATCCCGCTCCGCCGCCACGAGCAGATGCGCGCCGCTAAGCACGATCACGGTTGTCGGTTCGAGCGCGCGCGCCGTGAAATGCCAGGTGAACGGCGGAAATAACCAGGACCATCCGAGCACTTCTCCGGCATTTACTTTTTGGATCAAGCGCGTGGTTTGAGAGGCATCGTGCACCTCCAAAGCAATCGAGCCATTTTCGATCAGGTAAAATGCGTTTGCCGGTTCCCCCATGCGAAACAAAACTTCGCCGGGCTCGAAGCGCGCTTCCTTGGCGCCTTCGGTAAGAATGCATTTTTGTTCGGGCGCCATCTCACGGAAACAAGGATGGCGCGTAATTCTCTCAATCATCTCGTTCATGTGGTTCATGTTCATCCTTTCCGGCAAACACGGCCACGCCACTGCAGAATTCGTCGCATGGAGGCGGCTTAGTTTTGCCGAGCTGCTGGCGTTAAAGTTTTCATCAGAATGAACATTCACCGCCGCGCCGTGTTCGGCTCGCCCGCATTTGTCTGGTACCAGTCGTTTTTTGATTCAACGCGCTCCCAGTTGACGCGTGCCTTTTGGACTGCGCCGGCAGAACGCAGTGGCGACGGCGCTTTGGCCTTGGCAGGGCGTGTGGGTAAGTCCGGTGCATTGGGAGTTGGCCAAAGCAGTGTCGCGCTATCGCTTTGCCACCGCACTCCATAATGAGCGGACTGCCTCCGCCACGGTTATGGACTGCGCCGGCAGAACGCAGTGACGACGGCGCTTTGGCCTTGCCAGGGCGTGTGGATAAATCCAGTGCGTTGGGCGTTGGCCAAAGCGGTGTCGCGCTGTCGCTTTGCCACCGCACTCCATAATGAGCGGACTGCCTTCGCCGCGGTTTTGGACTGCGCCGGCAGAACGCAGTGACGACGGCGCTTTGGCCTTGGCAGTGCGTGTGCGTAAATCCAGTGCGTTGGGATCTGGCCAAAGCGGTGTCGCGCTGTCGTTTTGCCACCGCACTCCATAATGAGCGGACTGCCTCCGCCGCGGTTTTAGACTGCGCCGGCAGAACGCAGTGGCGACGGCGCTTTGGCCTTGGCAGCGTGTGGGTAAGTCCGGTGCATTGGGAGTTGGCCAAAGCAGTGTCGCGCTATCGCTTTGCCACCGCACTCCATAATGAGCGGACTGCCTCCGCCGCGGTTTTGGACTGCGCCGGCAGAACGCAGTGGCGACGGCGCTTTGGCATTGGCAGTGCGTGTGCGTAAATCCAGTGCGTTGGGCGTTGGCCAAAGCGGTGTCGCGCTGTCGCTTTGCCACCGCACTCCATAATGAGCGGACTGCCTCCGCCGCGGTTATGGACAGCGCCGGCAGAACGCAGTGGCGACGGCGCTTTGGCCTTGGCAGTGCGTGTGGATAAATCCAGTGCGTTGGGCGTTGGCCAAAGCGGTGTCGCGCTGTCGCTTTGCCACCGCACTCCATAATGAGCGGACTGACTTCGCCGCGGTTTTGGACTGCGCCGGCAGAACGCAGTGACGACGGCGCTTTGGCATTGGCAAGGCGTGTGCGTAAATCCACTGCGTCGGGCGTTGGCCAAAGCGGTGTCGCGCTGTCGCTTTGCCACCGCACTCCAAAATGCTCGCTGATTTTTCCCGCGCGCTTTAGGTCAGATGCGCTGCGGCCTTTTCTCTTCGCCACTGCGCACACGCAGCCATTTTTCCAGTTCGACCAGCAGATGGACGCTGAGCCCGATCGCGACCACATAAATCCAGGAGGTCAAATCCATTGGCGCGGAGTGAAACAGCCGATTCATCCAGGGGCTGTAAGTGAACGCGAGTTGTGCGGCAATCATCGCCCCAATGCCCACAAACAGCCAGCGATTTGCGAACACACCGACCGTGAACATTGAGTGGAGAAGCGATCGACAATTCAACAGGTAAAACAATTCCACGATGACAATGACATTGATGACGGTGGTGCGCGCTTCGGCGAGCGATTTGCCACGGAGATGCTGTTCCCACTCGAAAGCGGCCAACGACGCGGCGAGAATCAGCAGAGCCACAAATCCGGTTCGCATGAGGAGCGGAAAAGTTAAGAGCGGCGTCTGCGGATCGCGCGGCGGCCGTTGCATCAAGCCCCGTTCCTTCGGTTCAAAGACGAGCATCAGGCCCAGCAGAATCGCCGTGCTCATGTTGATCCAGAGCAACTGCACGGGCAATGCCGGCAGCGCTATTCCCAAAAGAATCGTGCTGAACAGCAGCAGCGCTTCCCCGGCATTCGTGGGAAGCGTCCAGACGATGAACTTCGTCAAGTTATCGAAAACACCGCGCCCCTCCTCGACCGCCGCCTCGATGCTGGCAAAGTTGTCGTCGGTCAGCACCATGTCGGCTGCGCCCTTGGCCACATCGGTTCCAGCGATGCCCATGGCGACGCCGATGTCGGCCTGTTTCAACGCCGGCGCGTCATTCACACCGTCGCCGGTCATGGCGACGACATGATGCCGCGCCTGGAGGGCTTTCACGAGTTTGAGCTTTTGTTCCGGCGCCACGCGCGCAAACACGCTCGTGCGTTCGGCAATTTCCGGCAGATCGGCCTCGGCAATGTGTTCCAATTCCCGCCCGGTCAGGACACTCAATTCGCTTTTGGCTGGACCGCGCAAACCCAATTGGCGCGCAATGCTCAGAGCCGTCAATGCATGATCGCCGGTGATCATCTTGACTTGAATGCCAGCCGAGTGGCATTGGCGCACCGAGTGCATGGCTTCCGCGCGAGGCGGATCGATCATGCCTTGCAATCCAAGAAACGTGAGGCCTTCGCGGACATGTTCGTGTTTGAGGAAATGATGATCGTGCGCCACTTCGCGTCGCGCGAAAGCGAGGACACGCAACCCGCGCGCCGCCATATTTTCGGCGGCCGATCGCACCAAATCGGCGTTCATGGGAATCAATTCGCCGGCGTCCGTGAGCGCGTGCGAGCACCTTTCCACCAGCCGTTCGACAGCTCCCTTTTTGTAAATAACGCGCGGCCGTTCCTGGCCGCGACTGTGCAGCGTGGCCATGAATTGATGCTCGCTTTCGAAGGGAATGACATCGAGACGCCGGTGTGCGAGGTGGATTTCGGCTGGCGTTAACCCGGCTTTCTGAGCGGCGACAATCAAAGCGGCTTCGGTCGGATCTCCTTCGACTTTGAGGCGGTGCCCCTCCCGCACCAAGTGGGAGTCGTTATTGAGCAGACCGGCGAGCAGGGTTTCGCGAAGCGCGGGATGATGATCGAGAACCACCTCCTGCCCTCGCCAAATCACTTTGCCCTCCGGCTCGTAGCCGCTGCCGGTGACTTCATACGCTTTTCCGCCTGCGAAAATCTCTTGCACGGTCATTTGATTTTCGGTGAGCGTGCCGGTTTTGTCCGAACAGATCACCGTCGTGCTTCCGAGCGCTTCGACGGCGGGCAATTTGCGAATGATGGCGCGGCGCTGGGCCATGCGCGCGACACCGATGGCGAGGGTGATGGTCACGGCGGCCGGCAATCCTTCCGGAATGGCGCCGACGGCGAGCGCCACGGCGGCCATGAACATATCAACTGTTTTTCCGCCATGAAGACGGCCCACGATAAACGTGAGCAGGGCCAGACCGAGAATGATCCAAAGCAGGATCCTGCTAAACTGAGCGATCTTGCGCGTCAGTGGTGTGGTCAGATCGGTGGCATCCTCGATGAGCCTCGCAATCCTTCCCGTTTCCGTTTCATTGCCGATGGCCCAGACGATGGCGTGCGCTTGTCCGAAAGTGACGAGCGTTCCGGCAAAAGCGAGATTGTTGCGCTCCGCCAGAAT
>JBFMDG010000095.1:0-14862 GCA_040754135.1 Verrucomicrobiota bacterium | reverse complement strand
GAACGCGCTCGAACGGTCTGAAAAAAATCTGCGGCTGCTCGAAGATCGCCTTTCAAAAACAGTGATCCGCGCCCCGTTCGATTGCACAGTTTTGACTCGCCCGGTCTCGATCGGGCAAGCCGTCTCCGGATCGGGAGGATTCAATAGCGGCACCGAAGTGCTCACCATTGCCGACTTAAGCAAAATGATCATCAACGCGCATGTCAATCAGGCCGACGTGACCCGTTTGGCGGCCGGCCAGGAGGTGGACATTCAGGTCGATTCAGTTCCGGGATTGCGCCTCAAAGGAACGGTTGAACGCATCGCGCCGCAAAGCACCATCAAAAACAACGTCAAAGGTTATGCCGCCCGCATTCTGTTAAGCCACGTCGATGAGCGCGTGCGTCCGGGCATGACAGCCAATGTTTCTATTCCGGTGGCCTCGGCGGAAAATGTGGTGGCGGTTCCGCTTGCCGCCATTTTTACGGAACAAGGAGAGCGTTTCGCGTTTGTCTTGCAGGAGAACGGCGCTTTCGAGAAACGCAACGTGCAAATCGGCCTCGCCGATTACGACGTCGCGGAAGTGCAGAGTGGATTATCCGTTGGCGACGTGGTTGCGCTGGTGCCTCCGGAAGGAGTGTCTTTTAACGCTGCGGCGCTGGCCCGGCCTCCTGGGGCGACGCAAGCGCGCGCCGGCGCAGCAAATCCGGCAGCTTCGGGCGCGTCGAGCACCACCGGCGGTTCGGCCACTCCAAGGCCCGCTAGTCCCACGGGCAACCGACCGGGCGGCACGGCCACCTCGCGCCCGCAGAGTTCGGTGACGCGGTAAAGCCGTTTTTTGTTTTGTTATGGCGCTCGTCGAATTGCGCAACGTCAGCAAAATCTATCATCTCGGCGGCGAGGAAATCCGCGCGCTCGACGATGTCACCCTCGACATCGACACTGGCGAATTCATTTCCATCATCGGCCCGTCGGGAAGCGGCAAATCCACGCTCATGCATATTCTGGGATGTTTGGATTCGCCGACGAAAGGGACCATCCGGTTGGATGGCACTATGATTCAGGACGCCTCGCCTCGGGAACTGGCGCGAATCCGGAATCAAAAGATCGGGTTCGTTTTCCAGTTCTTTAACCTGCTTCCGAAATTGAATGTGCTGCAAAATGTCGAACTGCCGATGGTTTACAGCGGCCTAAGCAGCCGCGAGCGCAAAGAACGCGCCATGACCGCACTCGAAATGGTCGGACTCGAAAACCGCACCAAACATCGGCCGATGCAGCTTTCGGGCGGACAACAACAACGCGTGGCCATTGCCCGCGCTCTGGTGAACGATCCGAAAATTGTTTTCGCGGACGAGCCAACCGGTAATTTGGATTCGCATACGGGCGAAGCGATCCTCGAATTGTTCCGCCGGCTCAGCAGCGAAGGCCGCACCATTGCGCTGGTTACTCACGATCCTGAAATTGCCGCGGTGACTCCGCGCCGGATCGAAATTCGGGACGGCAAAATCGCCAAACAGGTTGATCCGACTTTGGCCGGCGTGGAATGCGGCAATGGGCAATGAAGTAAAACTGAGCGCATGAATCTTCTCAACGCCATCGGAATCGGGTTTAAGGAAATCTGGGCGCACAAATTCCGGTCGTTATTGACCATGCTCGGAATCATTCTTGGCGTTTCCAGCCTGGTCGGCATGTCTGCCCTGGTCAAAGGGATGGAAAACGGCATGAAGGAAGCGCTCGTGGCCATTGGGGGATTGGAAAAAGTGCGCGTCGAGCAACAGGATATTCCAGCGCATCAGCGGCATCTGGAAGATCAGGCGGTCGGCTGCACGATTCATGATGTGTATGCGTTGAAACGGAGCGCTCCTTTGATCAAGCTCGTCACTCCGGAAATGCGCATTTCCCCCGGTGGCGGTTGGAGTGGCGGTGGCACGATGATCACACGCGGTTCTCAAGCGGTGCGCGATCGCGTGCAGCTCGTCGGCACCTGGCCCACGGCCATCGAGATGAACCAACACGTGGTGGAACATGGCCGCATGTTCAACGAAGTCGATGACGAAAATGCCTGGAACGTCTGCGTCATCGGCACTGGCATTCGCGATCAATTGTTCGGGTCACCGGAAGAAGTGGGCCGCGAAATCATTCCCATCGGCGAGCACATCAATATCAACAATCAGCCGTTCCGGATCATTGGAATGTTTCAGCGGTATGAAAGCGAACAGGATCGCAAGCTGCGCGAACTCGAACGCAACCAACCCAAGCAAGTGCAGACCGGTCCGGAACGGCGGCGTGGCTGGGGCAGCGGACGCGGCGGGCCGAACAGCTGGGTTTACGGTTGGAAAAACGCGACAATTTACATTCCCCTCAACACCATGTGGCTGAAGTTCCGCTCCGGCGGTTTCGGCACGAATTCCATTCCGGACCCGCGCCTGTCCAGTCTTTATATTAAAGTCGCCGACATCGAACTGCTCGAACCGGCCTTGCAACAAGCGCGCAATGTCATGATGCACACGCATAAAGGCATCGAAGATTTCGCCTTTCAAACGCAGGAGAACTGGTCGGAAAATATTACGACAGCGATTCGCAACGCGCGGATGAGTGGCGGGTTCATCGCAGCCATCAGCCTGCTCGTCGGCGGCATCGGCATTATGAACATCATGCTGGCGAGCATCACCGAACGGATCCGCGAGATCGGCATTCGCAAAGCGATTGGCGCGACATTTGGCGATGTCTTTATTCAGATCCTCGTCGAGAGCGTGGTGATTGCGGTGCTGGGCGGCGTGGCTGGCATTGCCGCTTCGTATGGCCTTGTCAATTTATTGACCGTGCTCTCGCCGACGGAGAACACGCCGGTGATTACCTTTCAGGCTTTGGGCCTCGCCTTCACTTTCAGTGCCTTTGTCGGCGTGCTCGCCGGAATCTTTCCCGCATTTAAAGCCGCCAAACTCGATCCGATTCAGGCGTTGCGGTACGAATAGTTGTTCCGCACCCGGCGCCCGCCGTCACGCGTTACTGCACCTTCTCGACCGAAAAGTGGGGATTTTCGATGATTCCGAAGGTGTTCCCGAACGGATCTGATACAGCGGCCACGCGAATGCCTTCACCGACATCTTGCAGCGGTTCGCGCACCGTCACGCCCATGGCTTCCAGGCGTTTCAATTCCGCGGCGGCATCGGGCACGCCCCAATAGGCCACGCAACCGCCCGCGCCGGGAGTGCCATCTGGAATCAGCCCGAGTTCAAATCCACCCACGGCATAGCCGACATAAAATGGTTGATCGAAGTAAGGTTCGCGATCGAGAACCTGGTTGTACCATTCCTTGGCTTTGGCCAGGTCGTTGACGTGGTAGATGACAGTGCGCAATCCTCGAATCATAAGTTGTTCGGTTTTAGCAGGCGGTTGTGGTTGTCCGGTTGGAGAAGTTCATTCATCACTCGATTCCACTTTGCGCTCCCAACGCCTTCCGTTGCGTTCGGGGAGGCTCGTGTCCACTTTGGCGTAGTAGGTTTCTTCCCCCAGCAAATCGTCCGCGGCTTGTTGCAACTGGCGCGATGGCGTCACCGAAAACCGTTCATGCGTTTCCACAAAAATGACCTCGCCCGTCGGTTGCATGAAACAAAGGAACAAGGGGCACTTGCCGGGATGGGCTGCCACCAGGTCGCGCACGGTTTCGATGTGTTTCGGAGTCAGGTGCGCCGAATGCAATCGCAAATGCACCTGTTTCGTGAACCGCTTCGGAGATTCTTCCAACGGCATGATTTCCTGAGGAAAGATTTTCGGCTTGTCCTCCGCATTGTTCACCTCGCCGATCACAAGAATGGCTTTGTTCAAAACGAGGAAATCGCGGTACTTGTCGTAATTCTCATTCATGAACAGCACCTGTACGGATCCGTCGAGATCTTCGAGGGTGACGAGCGCGTAGGGTTTGCCGCTTTTTTTCGAGACGCCTTGTTGCACCGCGGTGACCAGGCCGCCGATGCGCGTCAAGGTGCGATTGGGCAATTGCGCGGCCGAGAGTGTGTTGGCGAGCGCATATTTTTCGAGCAACGGCACGTAAGGCGTAAGCGGATGCCCCGTGACATAGAATCCGAGCAATTCCTTCTCGGCCGCAAGCAATTCGTGCTGCGGCCATTCGGGCAGGCGCTGGATGGTATCGCCATTCTTCGGCGTGTGCTCTTCGAGCAAACCAAAGAGTGAAGTTTGCCCGCGCTGACGATCCTGCGCGAGACTGGCAGCGCGCGCCAGCGTGCGATCGATGATCGCAAAGAGCGTTGCGCGCGTTTCCCCAAAACCATCGCAAGCGCCCGATTTGATGAGCGCTTCGAGCACTTTGCGGTTCACCGTGCGGCCATCCACCCGTTCGCATAAGTCGGCCAGGCTGGAGAATTTCCCGCCAGCTTCGCGCGCCGCAAGAATGCTTTCCACGGCGACTTCGCCCACCCCTTTGATGGCGGCGAGGCCAAAGCGAATGACGGTGCCTTCGCGCGCCGGCGCAAACACCACGCGGCTTTCGTTGACGTCCGGCGGGAGCACCTCGACACCGAATTGGCGCGCTTCATTGATCAGAACGCTGAGCTTGGCGGTGTCGCTCATGTCGTTCGTCATCATGGCGCTGAGGAATTCAACGGGATGATTGGCTTTGAGATACGCCGTTTGATAAGCGACCACCGCGTAAGCTGCGGCGTGGGATTTGTTGAAACCGTAGCCGGCGAATTTTTCCAGCAAATCGAAAATCTGATTGGCCTTCGCGGCGGGAATGCCGTTCACCTTTGCGCAACCTTTGACGAAGATGTCGCGTTGTTTGGCCATTTCTTCCGGCTTCTTCTTGCCCATGGCGCGCCGGAGCAAATCCGCGGCGCCAAGCGAATACCCGGCCAGCGCCTGCGCCGCCTGCATGACCTGTTCCTGGTAAACCATGATACCGTAGGTTTCGCGACAGATCGGTTCGAGCAAAGGATGCTCGTATTCAATCCGGACTTCGCCATGGCGCCGCTTGATGAATTCCGGAATGAGTTCCATCGGTCCGGGGCGATACAAGGCAATCAACGCCGTGATATGCTCGATGGAGCTGATCTGGAATTTGCGGCACAAATCGCGCATCCCGCCCGATTCCAACTGGAAGATGCCGACGGTATTGCCTTTGTTGAGCAGCTCATAGGTTCTGGCGTCATCGAGCGGCAAATGATCGATCGGCACCTCGAGGCCTTTGGTGGCTTTGACCAGTTCGCAGGTGTTGCGGATGACGGTGAGGGTTTTCAACCCCAAAAAATCCATCTTCAACAAACCGAGATCACCGACCGGCCCCATGGCGTATTGCGTGACAATCGTGCCGTCCTCGTCCTGCTTGAGCGGAAGCAAATTGGCCAGCGGTTGATCGCCGATGACCACGCCGGCGGCGTGCACAGAGGCGTTGCGCGTTAAATCTTCGAGAATGAACGCGGTGTCGATCAATTCGCGCGTGACCTCTTCGGTTTCGTAAGCCTGCTTGAGTTCGGGCGATTGTTTCAGCGCCTTCTCGAGCGTCATCTTCAATTCGTTGGGCACCATCTTGGCCAGCCGATCGCATTCGCTATAGCTCAGGCCCATGACGCGACCGACATCGCGCACCACTGATTTTGCGCCCATCGTGCCGAAGGTGATGATTTGCGCCACCGAACTGCGCCCGTACTTTTCGCGCACGTATTCGATCACATCGGCGCGACGATCGTCGGCGAAGTCGATATCGATATCCGGCGGGTTGACGCGTTCGGGATTGAGAAAGCGTTCGAAGAGGAGCTGGTAGCGGATCGGATCGACGTTCGAGATTTCGAGGAGGTAAGTGACGATCGATCCGGCGGCGGAACCACGCGCCACGCACGCAATGCCGCGGCTGCGTCCGTAGCGGACGAAATCACCGACAATGAGGAAGTAGCTGACGAAGCCGGTTTTTTCGATCACACCCAGTTCGAGCTGGAGACGGTCAATGACGACTTTCAAGGCGGCCTGGATGGCGGGATCATCGAGGCGGCCACGTTCGTCAGAACCCGATTGAGCTGCATCAGCCCCTTTCTCATTCGAGGCGGGCGGCTGATAAGTGGGCAACCGTGACGGATCTTCCAAACGCTCGACTACAAACTCTTTGCCTTCGGCGCGCGCATGAATGCCATAGCGGCGGTGCAGCCCTTCAGCGAGCAGGTGGCGCAGGTAGCCTTCGCGTGTGAAGTGTTCCGGCGGATGAAAAACAGGGAAATGCAATTTGCCCATTTCGATTTCCACGTTGCATTTCTCAGCCACTTCCATCGTGTTGAGCACGGCTTCGGGTGCTTCGGAGAACAACGCCTTCATTTCCTGGGCCGACCGCAGGTAAAACTGCTCCGCGGTGTAACTCAGGCTCATCCGCTTGGGATCGTTCAACGTCGTCTGTGTGCCGATGCAAACGAGGCAATCGTGCGCGTGCGAATGCTCCTTGCGGACATAATGCACGTCATTGGTGGCGACCAGCTTTAGACCGAATTCTTTGGCCCAGGAAATCAGGTGATGATTGACCTTGGCCTGATCGCCGGTGCCGTGGTTTTGCAGTTCGAGATAAAAATGATCCGGCCCGAGAACCTGCTTGAACCAATCGATGGCTTCGCGGGCTTTGGCGGCTTGATCTTTAAGAATGAAATCGGGAATTTCACTGGCCAGGCAGCCGGAGAGCGCGATCAAGCCTTCCTTGTTTTCGGAAAGAATCTCTTTATCGATGCGCGGTTTGTAATAGTAGCCTTCGAGATGCGCGGCGGTGACGAGTTTGACGAGATTTTTGTAGCCGGTTTCGTCTTTGGCGAGCAGCACGAGGTGATGATAAATGTCGCGCGTGCTGCTCGAGGATTTCTTTTCCAGGCGGCTGCCCGGGGCGACATACACCTCGCAGCCAATGATCGGTTTAATCCCCTTGTTGCGAGCGGCCTGGTAAAAATCAACCGCCCCGTAAAGCACTCCATGATCGGTAATCGCCAGCGCCGGAAAGTGAAGTTCGTGCGCGCGATCCACCAACCGGTCCAGGCGGCAAGCTCCATCGAGCAGCGAATACTCGGTGTGCAAATGGAGATGAACGAAGTCCGCATGCGACATGCGTCGAATATGGGGCGCAAATTTGAAACTTCAAACCAAAGTTGTTCCCAGACAGCGCTCGCCTGCGCGTGCGGCGACTCGCGCCTCTGCTCACGAGAATTTTCCTCATTTCCACAGGAAATTCCGCCAGCTGCGTGTCTCCTTTTCGAACGATCAACGGCGCAATGTCCACAAAATGTCATGGCCGTTTTTCCGCGGCTGGTTTACTGATGCGGGCGTGAAGTCCAAAGGCAAAATTCTGGTGATCCGCGGCGGCGCGATCGGGGATTTTATCCTGACGCTCCCGGTGCTGGCAGCGTTGCGGACCCAATTTCCCAATGCGCGCCTGGAAGTTCTCGGTTATCCGCATATCGCCTCTCTCGCCCTTGCCGGAAAACTCGTCGATGACGTGCGCTCGATCGAGGCCCGGCCTTTGGCAGGATTCTTCGCGCGCCATGGCGCCCTCGATGCCGGCCTCGGCCAATACTTCGCCAATTGCGCGCTGATCGTTTCCTATCTTTATGATCCCGATGAAATCTTCCGAACCAACGTCGCGCGCTGTTCCAAAGCGCAGTTTCTGGCCGGACCGCATCGACCGTCGGAAAACGCGCGGCTGCACGCCACCGAAATTTTTCTGCAGCCGTTGGAACGGCTCGCGATCTTTGATCCCGACCGCATTCCGCGTTTGGTGATTTCAAATGCATCCGATCTCGAGGCGAGCCGCCCATGGCTGGCCGCGCATCCTGGCAGCGGGAGTGAAAAGAAGAACTGGCCCGAGAAACAATGGGCCAGCTTATTGGAAACGCTCGCACGCGAGACCCGCTTCAATTTGTTGTTGGTGGGAGGCGAGGCCGAAGGAGAAAGGTTGAATGCACTGTCCCGGCTTTGGCCGCAAAACCGCCTCAAGCTCGCGCAAAGTCTGCCATTGCCCCAATTGGCCGGCCTGCTTCAACACGCGGCGTTTTTTGTCGGCCATGATTCCGGCATCACGCATCTGGCAGCCGCGCTTGGATTGCCAGGGCTGGTGCTCTGGGGCGAAAGCAATTTGGACGTGTGGCGGCCGCAATCTGAGCGGATGACCATCCTGCGCGACGCACGCGGCTTGGCATCGTTGCCCGCGAGCCGCGTTTTGGCCGAGCTGGCGCCGGCGCTCGACCGATTGAATGCAGGCGAAACATACTGACCTGGCCGTGGGATAGAACACCGTGACACATGCGCCTCGGAACATTCCTTGGCCCCCGAACCGCGCCAGCAATGGCTCTCGGTGTTCCCGGCATTCCTCTGTGCATTTACTTTCATCCAGTGCGCTGCTAGAAGTGCTCGATGCCGTATGCAACCGATAAACTTTGGAAGGCGCTGATCAATCCGCGGCGTCTTTTCCTCATCGCTGGGCCGTGCGTGATTGAGAAGGAAGCGCTTTGCCTGCGCGTCGCCGCTTCATTAAAAAAGAGCTGCGCCAAACTCGGCATCACTTACGTTTTCAAAGCGAGCTTCGACAAGGCCAACCGCACTTCGGCAAAATCATTCCGCGGTCCTGGCCTGGATGGCGGCTTGAAAATCCTCTCCAAAGTTCAAGCGGAACTCGATGTCCCCGTGCTGACCGATATCCACACCGAAGCGCAAGCGGCCATTGCCGGCGAGGTGGTGGACCTCTTGCAAATCCCGGCGTTTCTCTGCCGCCAAACCGACTTGATCGAAGCCGCGGTTTTAACCGGCCGCGTCGTGAATTTGAAAAAGGGCCAGTTTCTTTCGCCGAAGGAAATGGGGCAGGTCGTGGCCAAAGCAGTGGAGAGCGGCGCGCAAAAAATCCTTGTGACGGAGCGCGGCACCACCTTTGGTTACAACAATCTGGTGACAGACATGCGATCGATTCCCCTCATGAAAGCGTTCGGTTTTCCGGTGGTATTTGATGCCACGCATTCGGTTCAGTTGCCGGGCGGCGGAGGCGACAAATCGAGCGGGCAACGCGAATTCGCTCCGGTGCTGGCCCGGTCCGCCCTGGCCGCGGGGGCCAACGGGCTCTTTATCGAAACCCATCCCGATCCCAATGAGGCATTGAGCGATGGGCCCAATATGATTCCTTTGGCTGACACGCCGAAAATTCTCGCCAGTTGTGTGAAGATTTTCGAAGCCGCCCGCTGACACTTGCGTGAAATCAGTGCGATCAAAGGCCGGCGCTCATTCGAGTCCGAAATCATCGAAACGCCTCCGCAAATCGAGCCGCGTCCCATTCGAAATGCGGCTCAAGCGCGTCCGCCTTTTTCTTTGTGATGTGGACGGCGTTCTCACGGACGGCGCCGTGACCATGGGCGGCGAAACTGAGACGAAGCGATTCCACATTCAGGATGGTCTTGGGTTGCGGCTCCTGCAGAGAGAAGGGATTCGCGTCGGCTGGATTTCCAACCGTCCGTCGTTTGCGACGACCCAGCGGGCCCTTGATTTGAAAGTCGATTTTCTGCATCAGAAAGATGGCAACAAAGTGGAAGCGGCCGAACGCATCCTGAGCGAAGCAGGCCTGGACTGGGAATCGGTTTGCTACATGGGCGACGATGTGGTCGATTTGGGCGTGCTGAAACGGGCCGGCACGGCAGTCGTTCCGGCCAATGGCATCGACGAGGCCAAACGCGCGGCGCATTACGTGACGCGGGCCCATGGCGGTTACGGCGCGGTGCGCGAGGTGGTGGACCTGATTTTGAAAGCGCAGGGCAAATGGCCAAAATTGATCGAATTTTTTTCGAGATGAACGCCTGCAAACGAATTCGCCTGAAGCATTCAGGCAACGCTCTCCGGCGCTTGCCTTTCCGAAACGCATCGGCGGCGGCATGGCCCTCGCATGCCACTCCAGGTTCGGCGGGGGCGCAGGTGGAACAGACTCAGCACGGGCGCGCCGATCAATTTCCAGAGCGATCCGAAACTCGTTCGCGTTTCAGTTCAAAGAGTTCGCAAACCGCACAACGACTGGCAGCGATTGTTTTTCTCGGTTTGTTCGTCCTGGGCATTTGCGTGGAATCAACCGCCCAAGCTGTGGGCGGGCGTTTTCAGAATTTCTCGACGGTGGACACCGATAGTTCCGGACGCAAAGCCCGATTGAAAGGTAGCGATGCCGAACGACGGAAGGATGGGAAGATTCTCATCAAAGGTTTGCATATCGAAACGTATCGCGAGGGAGACAAGCTCGACATGATTGTGGAAGCGCCCGAGTGCATTTTTGATCCGGAAAAAAAAGTGGCCTCGTCCGACGGCCCGCTCAAAGTGCGCACGGCGGACCAGCGCTTCGCCATTGCGGGTCGCGGCTTTCGCTGGCAACAACTCGATTCCAGCTTGGCCATTTCGAATGACGTTCACACCGTATTGCGCAAAACCCTGCTTTCGCCCACCAACGCACCGGTCGCCGGCACACCTGTGGCGGGCATCGCCGCTCCGCAACGGCCTGATCAAAATCTCGCCACGAATGAAGTGATCGAAATCGTTTCCAACTCGTTTCTTCACAAGCCGGACACGGCCATCTTTTCCGGCGCTGTGCGCGCCTCGGAACCACAAGGAGAATTGACCTGCGACCTGCTGACCGCCGCCTTCCACGCGAAAAGTGGCGGATTGGAAAAGCTCACCGCCGAAAAAAACGTTCGCATCCATCAGGGGGATATCGAAGCCACGGGCGATCTGGCCACTTACAACGCCTCGGAGGACCTTGTGGCTCTTTCAGGCCACCCCCGCTGGAAGCTCGATCGGCGCGAAGGCAGCAGCGATCATTTGGTGGTGAATCGCCGCACTCGCGAAGTTCGTGCCGAGAAAAATGTGCGCATGAAACTTCCTTCGGCAAATCTGTTGCCGCCCGATTTTTTTGCCACCGGCCGCACCAACTTGGCCGCGAGTCGAACGAACACTTTTGTTGAAATTGTCGCCGACTCGTTTCTTTATCGAAGCAACTCGGCCTTGTTTGAACGCAACGTGCATGTTCAGGAAGTGCAATCGGCATTGCGCTGCACGACACTGGAACTCGTGGCCTCGAAGCCGAATGGCCAGCCTGAGAAAATGATCGCTGAGGGCAATGTCCATTTGACTCGCGAGAAAAACGAAGTGCGCTCGGAAAAAGCCGTGTTCGAGGTGGCGCGTGACACACTCACTTTCAGCGGATCACCGCGATGGAAATGGGACGAACAGGAAGGGAGCGCGCGCCGCCTGGTCGTTTATCCAAAAGCGAGCCGGTTTGAAGCGAGCGAAGCGGTGCATTTGCGGGTGCCGTTTGCCGCAGCCTCGGCTTTGAATCTGGGCGGTCGTCATGCCACCAACGCGCTGGCGCCCGCCGGCGATCCGCGATTTCTCGAAATATTGGCCGAGCATCTCGATCATGAACCGAAGCTGACCAAATTGCAGCGCAACGTGCGCGTCAAAGATGCCGGGCGCGAAATGACCTGCGCGGCCGTGAGCATCCGTTATCGCGAAGCTGGAGGCGAAATTTCTCAAATTATCGCGGATGAAGATGTGGTCATCACCGAAGGCGCGCGCCAGGCCAGCGGCCGGAAAGTGATTTACGATCTCGCTTCCGGCCAATTGAATTTCCTGGGCGCTCCGCGTTTTACGTCGCCCGATCGCACGCTTGTCGCCCAACAATTGGAACTCAACACCACCAACAACACCTTTCGCGTGAAGGGCGATTTCACAATCGTGATGCGGCTGAAATCGACCAACGCGGTGGAACGATCTCCCTGAAACGATGGCTCCGGAAGTTCCAGACAACACGGCCCGGCCAAACAACGCTCCGCGCCCTGAGGCGCCATTGCTCGGCACGGAAAAACTGGTCAAAGAGTATGGCGAACGCCGCGTGGTCAATGGCGTTTCCCTGTTTGTCGGCCAGGGCGAAATTGTCGGACTTCTTGGGCCGAATGGCGCCGGCAAAACGACCACCTTCAATATCGTGGTGGGGTTGATCAAACCCGATTCCGGCGCGGTGAGTTTTCAGGGAAAAACGATCACGCGCCTGCCAATGCATCAACGGGCACGACTCGGAATCGGTTATCTCACGCAGGAGCCTTCGGTGTTCCGCAAACTGACCGTCGAACAAAATATTTTGGCCATCCTCGAAACGTGCGCGGTGGATTCAGACGAGCGCCAGGTGCGTTTGAAGTATTTGCTCGATGAACTCGATCTGGCCCGGCTGGCCAAGAGCAAAGCCTACACTCTGAGCGGCGGAGAAAAGCGCCGCCTCGAAATCACGCGCGCGCTTGTCACCAGCCCCAAACTGCTGCTGCTCGATGAACCGTTCAGCGGCATTGATCCGATTGCCGTTTACGAAGTGCAGAAAATTGTGCGGCGTTTGAAGGACCGCGGCTTGGGCATTTTGATCACCGACCACAACGTCCGCGAAACATTGAAATTGGTGGATCGCGCCTATCTGATCCATAAAGGCGAGGTGCTCTGCGAAGGATCCGCCGATTTCCTGGTCAACGACCCGCGCGCTCGGGAAATTTATCTTGGACCCGATTTCAACCTGTGATGAATCGCCGATCCTCTGCGGAGCCGGGTCGAGCCCGGTGATTTGATACAAAATTCTTTCGGACTTGTACTGGCTCGCCGCCGATTCAGTTGCAAAATCGAGGGCAGAGAAGTGAACAACAGGAACGTTATGAATGCGAACGAAAATGAATCCACGCAATCCAACCAGCCTCATGACGCGAACTCGTCCGAACGCCATTGTCCGTTCGAGTCGTTTTGCTCCGCGTTGAATGAAGGCGCTGAGAAAGCAAAAGCCGCCGCCAAAGAGGCTGCCCCGAAATTGAAGTCGGCGCTTTCCGATGCCGCCTATTGGATGGGCTACGGCGTTTCCTTTGGCGCGGTCTTTTCCTACGTCGTGCTGAAGGAACTCACGCCACAGCCAATGAAGGATGGAGCCAGTCAAGGGGCGGAGGACGCGAGGAAACGTGCCGATGAATTTTTCGCCAGCTTGCGCCGCGCGCCGGCTGAGGCCACCTCGACCGCGCCTCCGCCTTCAGCTCCGGGAGCGCCTTCAGAACCGGCGAGTGAGCCAGGCGTTGCCTGATTCCCTCGGTTCAAAAGCTTGATTGCGCATGGAATCGATTCCGAGCGCAATCAAGCTGCAAAATGGGACCAGCGGCAGCCTGGCAGCCGTTGCTCGCGAAAAGCTCCCTTGATGTCCTCGTTATCCTGGGAGCTTCTGCGTTCCTGACTATGAGCATTCACAGACGATTTGTGCTCGCCTGCCCTGCACCCCAGCATCAAATGCCCTTTCCACTTGAGCGCCGAATGTTTAAGCTCCCGTCGCATGCAACGCGACCTGGTTACCGTGGAGCGGTTTTACACCGAACACACCGACTCTTTGCAACTGCATCTTGTCGCTGGGGCTACCGGACTGAAGCGCTACATTCGTGAGCCGACCGTCAATCGTCCCGGGTTGGCCTTGGCTGGGTTCACTAAATATTTCGCGAGCAAACGGGTGCAGGTTATCGGCAATGCCGAATCCAATTTCATGAAGTCATTGCCGCGCGAGGAGCGCGTGGCCCGTTTTGCCAGCTTGTTCTCTCACAAAATCCCCTGCGTCGTCTTTTGCCGAGGATTCAAGCCGGACAAGCTTTTCCTCAAAGCGGCCGAACAGGCAAACGTCCCCATCTTCAAAACGCCGCTCATCACAATGAAGTTCATCAATCTGGCTACGCTCGCCCTCGAAATGATGTTCGCGCCGCACGGCACGGAGATGGGGAGCATGGTCGATATCCTGGGTGTGGGCGTAATCATCCGCGGCGAAAGCGGCATCGGCAAAAGCGAAACGGTCCTCGCCCTCATCGAACGCGGCTACAGCCTCGTCTCCGACGATGTCACCAAAGTGACGCTGGTGGATGGCCGCGAGGTCATCGGGACGAGCGCCGAAATCACGCGCAACCATATGGAAGTGCGCGGGATTGGCATCATCAACGTCGCGGCCATGTTTGGCGTGAAGAGCATCCGCCGCGAAAAAAGGGTCGATCTCGTGGTGACCTTGAAAGCCTGGAATGAAGTGCCGGACGTGGATCGCCTTGGCATGGAAGACGACTACATCAAAGTGCTCGGCGTCGAGATTCCGCAGATCACCATTCCCGTCCGGCCCGGACGAGATTTGGCGCGGCTCATTGAAGTGGCCGCGTTCCAAGCTAAATTGAAAGCCTCAGGATATAACCCGGCCAAGGAACTGAACGATCGTTTGATTGCCAAGATGGCCAAGACGGCCCGGATATAAAAACAGTTGGCAAACGCGGATTCTTTTGCGGATTATGATGGAGAATTAGATGAGCGCCGCGCGAAAATCAGATCATCCGCTGTCAATCAGCAAAGAACTCGTCGTCTCGAACAAACTCGGGGTCCATGCCCGTCCCGCGGCCATGTTCGTCAAAACGGCCAACCGCTTCGATTGCGACATTTTCGTGGAAAAAGACGGCGAAACGGTCAACGGCAAGAGCATCATGGGTTTGATGATGCTGGCTGCCGGTCCGGGCAGCAAAATTCAGGTCCACGCCAAAGGGACCGATGCCGCGCAGGCCGTAACCGAACTGGAAGCGCTTCTCCGCCGCAAATTTGACGAAGACTGATTTCGAGCGGCCTTGTTTACGGTTCCCCTTTCCTGTTGCAATACTCTTCCTGTCCCGCGCTCCGGACCGCGACTCTGTGAGTCGCAGCATTGGCTCAATCCAAAACGCTCAGTTTTTCGGGAAACGCGCTGGGACTGGGCGAAACCGCTGCGGGACTTAGTCCCGCGCTCCGGACCGCGACTCTGTGAGTCTCAGCACTGGCTCAGTCCAAAACGCTCAGTTTTTCGGGAAGCGCGCT
>JBFMDG010000094.1:0-14907 GCA_040754135.1 Verrucomicrobiota bacterium | reverse complement strand
GAAGGGCCGCAATTCCTGGATCTGTTTGTGCGCAAAGCTTACTTCGATCAGCAGACATTTCAGCTGGCCACACCCGAGGAAATCCTCGAACCGCATCCTGCGTTGCAAGTGGTGCGCCCGAGTCCGTCGAGCTGGGGCGAAGAAGGTTATTGGAAAGTGTGGCTCAACGAGAAGAACGAGTGGATTTATCCGCACTTGCAAGTGGCTCAGGAACGCATGTCGGAATTAGCCGGGCAATTCTCGACCAGTTCCGGTCTGCTGGAGCGCGCTTTGAAACAGGCCGCTCGAGAATTGGTGCTCGCTCAATCGAGTGATTGGCCCTTCATCCTTCACACCGGCACCAGCCCGGATTACGCCCGCAAACGCGTGCAGGATCATATCCTTCGCTTCACCCGCCTTTACGACCAAATCCGCCGGAATCAAATCGATGAAGCCTGGCTTCGCCGAGTGGAATGGCAGGACAATCTTTTTCCTGACATCAACTTTCGATATTGGGCTTGAGGACCGGTGGCGAAGTGGAGTTCCGTTTTGACATTGCCTGGACCACGGAAAAAATGATCCGCATTCCCGCCCTCATGCGCGTTTGATTATGGCGCCATCACTTCCGGCTGGGTCGGGTTTCGAGACCTGGCATGTTCACCGTTTTCTGAACACCCGCCCATTCAATGGTCACCGATTGCCGCGCGATTTCGAGAATGCGCACGCCATCGATTTCCTGTCCTGCTTGCAAGGATTTGCCATTGATCAACGCGGATGAACTCGCGCCGCGAAAGATAATTCCGTGCAGTTTCAGTTTGGGAAAAGTTGCCGCCTGGTTTTCGGCGGTGGGGTCTGAACGAGGAACGGAAACGGTTGGCTCCAAAGTTCGCGGTTGCATTTCGGTGGTCGCTGGGGAGGCATCTTTATTCGGCGCATCGGCATTGCCACCGGTTTCGTGATGCGGGTTGCCAATTTCCGGCGGTTTTTCTGGCGCGGCCTTCGTCGTTTCATGCAATCCATGAATCAGAAGTGCGCCGATGGTGAGTCCGATGCCGACGAGCACACAGACGACAGTGATCGTTTGAAAAAAAGCAGCCTCATTGGGAATAAGGGCATCGGCGGGTGGCGGTGTGTTGATGCTGGCGACCTCCGGTTTGCGAATGAGGATGGTGGCCGGCGAAGGATCATGAGTTAAACCCGGCGCCTGGCCCATGGCGATATCCCGCCAACGCCTCAGGCGCGCTTTCAAGCCGAGTTCATCGGGATAATCGAGTTCCTGTGGGTGCTCGGGAAACCCGCTGTGGCCGGGATGCACTTCATACTCGAGGGCGTTGGCCAGGTGCACGGCTGCAATCGGTGAAAATATTTTCCCGAGCGCAGCCGCGGGCAAATGATGGCCCGCCGTGGCTTCGATGACCGAGAGCGGCATGCCCCAATGGCACAAAAGGTAAGCGCCAATTTCGGCATGGGTTGCGCCGAAGATTTCGCGTTCGATTTGCGTGACGGGCACACTTTGCTGGCGCGACACGGTTAGCACCCGGCCATAATCGTTTTCGAAGTTCGCTGCCAGGACCAGTTTTCCGAGATCGTGGAGCAAGCCCGCGGTGTAGGCCTCGTGGGCGATGCTCTCGTCGCCCGTGATTTCCTGCGCAATCTGTTTGGCCGTGCTGGCCACGGCGAGGCTATGCCGCCAGACCTTATCGATCGAGAAGTAAAGCGGTTTTACTTTGTCGAACTGCGCGAAGGCATGAACGCTCAAGACCAATGAGCGCACGGTTTGCATGCCGAGCAGGAGGATCGCCTGCGCCGGATCTGTGATGGGCCGGGCCGCGCCGCCAGCCGCCGAATTCACCATTTGAATCAGCTTGGTGGTCATGGCCAGGTCGCGCCCGATGAGCTGGCCAAGCCTTTCCGGCGAGGCATGCGCCGAACTCAACTCCTTCATCACTTCGAAATACGATGTCGGCAAAGCGGGAAAGGTGCGCATCCGGGAGACGACCTGTTTGATTCGCTCGCTGCGCACGAGCGTGGAAACGCCGGCGGCCCGATCCAGCGCCGCTTTCAGCCGTTCACCATCGAGCGGTTTGGAAAGGAGTTGATGTGCGCCCATGACGCATTTCATCACTTCGTCGTGGGTGGGATTTTCCACGAGGAGAAAACGCGCCGTGCTGGGGTGCTGTTTCCAAACCTGGTCCAAAAATGCGATGCCCGCGTCTCGAGTTTCGGCGAAATCGGCAATGACCATTTCGACATTTCCCTGTTCAAGCGTCGTGAGCGCCGCTTCGGGATTAGGCACGAATTCCCACTGCCAATGAGAGGTTTCGGGATGCGCCAAAGCGGTGGAACCGACCCCAAACTCCGGTTCGGTCTGCACCACGAGAATGCGCTGATTGCCTGGCATCTTGATCGCCGGTGGCCAGCCCGGAGGGCCTCTCAAGAATCAACGGCGCCCGAGATTCCGCGGACTGCAACCAATGGGCTATCGGCATTGGGCGCAGTTCGCTTTAGCCTCTCGCCCACACCAAACCGGAACGCAACGACCGCAACCGATCCCGTCGGGTGACGCGAACCGATCGGATGAAGGCCGCATGGACCGCGCGTTTCATGGCACATGATTGACGCGCTCCGGAGCGCATGATAAGCAAGGACGAACTTACCACTCGATCCAGGAAATATTATGAGGACTGGACATTCGAATCGTGCCGCGCGCTCTATCGGATTCTTCTCTCGGAACCCTTCTGCACGCGCTGGTGGCTTCACCCTGATCGAATTGCTGGTGGTGATTGCCATCATTGCCGTGCTGGCGTCCATGCTTTTGCCGGCGTTGGCCAAGAGCAAGGCGCAAGCGGACAAGACGCTCTGCGCCAGCAATTGCCGCCAATGGGGAATCGCCATCCAGATGTACGCCGGCGACAGTAACGACGCCTTTCCTGATAACACGGACGGCATTCATTTCAGTTGGTGCGGTGTGCAAGTGCAGAAATTCTGGTCGCAATACCTCATGCCGCAATTGCGGACGCGGGATGAAAAAGACAAGGGGCACGTCGTTTTTTGTCCCACTCAAAAATGGCATCGGTTTGCCGATAACTGGCGGGTCAACGACCAACCTCAGCCCATTTTGACCGGATATTTTTACCTGCCGAATCGCGACACGGTTCGAAATACCCAAGGCGCCGATTACAAAATTGCCGGCGTGGAAGGCTGGAGTTCTCGAAAAAAGTTAGGCGGCGAATTCCGCAATGCCCCGATTTTGGCCGACATGAAACAAGCGCATGGCAGCGTCGGAGCTGGTGGCGCCAATCCTCGCGTCAGCACCTGGTGGGAAACTGGCGCGCGCGGCAAAAAAATTCCGATCTCCAGTCACGTCACTCGCACTGGCGAACCGAAAGGGGGCAACTTCCTTTTCGAAGATGGCCACGTGACCTGGTACAACTCGAAGGATATTGGCGTGGGCGGGACGGTGGGGGATTGGCTCTGCTTTTTCAAGATTCAGATTCCGTTTTAACGCGCGGGCATTCCGGCCCGCCCCAGTGGTCATCTCCACCACCAGGTCAGCAGCGGCGCGTAAATCAAACTCGGCAGATAATCCGCCAATTCCACTCGCCGGATTTCCAGAATCACCAGCGAGATGGTGAAGACGAGGAAACCACCCGCGGCGTTGATGGCGTCGAGCAACTCTTTTTGCGCCAGCAACGGTTGCAACGATTGGGCCCCGAGCGTCCAGGTGCCTTGATAAGCCAGCACGGGAATGGCCGCGAGCATCACGCCCCAGCCAAAGGTTTTGGCAAACGCCATGGTCGCCAGCCCGTCCATGGCCGATTTAATGGCCAGCGTTTTAATACTTCCCGTCAATCCATCCTGCACCGCGCCCAGAATGGCCATCGGCCCGACGCAAAAAAGCAGAGTGCACGTGACAAAGCCTTCGCTGAATTTTTTTCCCGCGCTAGCTGCGCTGGCGGAAGCGGCGGAGGAAAAACGTTCGCGAGCAAACTGTCCGAGTTTGTTCAAGCCGCGTTGAATGCCGATGAGTTTGCCGGTGAGGTTTCCCAGCATCAGGGAAAGCATCATGATGCCGAATTGTCCGAGCACCTGGCCGAACGTGCCGTTGAAGGATTGCCACATCAGACTGATTCCAACGTAAGCCGAGAGAGCGCCGAGCAGAATTTTGAGACGCTGTTGATTGGCCTGGGAAAGATCTTTGGCCACGGTCAGGCCGATTGTGCCACCGACAAGAATGGCCGCGGTGTTGAGCAGGGTACCAATCATGATCGCCGGGTCATGTTTGAGGACGGTGCGCCAGATTGCAAAGGCAAATCGAGGGGATCAGTGCCTCTGCCGCTTTCGGCCGGTCCGTTTGGCGGGATGCGAACCACGGGCGCGCTCGTGTTTGCCTTTCCATTTGCGCACCGGTTCCACCGTTTTCGGACGGGGCTTTGGAATGAGCACAATCGGACAGCCTTCGAACCCAAAGGCCCGTCGCAATTCCCCGGAAAGATACTTTGTGTAGGGGTCGGAGAATAACTCATCCCGATTTACGAAAAGGAGGAATTTCGGCGGCGCATAACCTACTTGGGTTGCGTAAAAGAATTTCAGATGATGCCCCGCGGCGCTGATGGGCTGCCGCCGCTCGATGGCATCGCGCAACGTGCGGTTCAACAAAGCCGTCGGCACCGTCTGTTGCAGTTGCGCCGCCACGTAGCGGACCGCTTCGAGCAGGCGTTCCAGGTGAAAGCCTGATTTCGCGGAGGTAAAAATCACCGGAGCATAATCGAGAAAGAACAATTGCTCCTGCACCCAGGAACCGAATTCGGATAACGTCGTCATGCGATCGCGCGTGTGCCGCGATGGATCATGTTTCCGGCGTTGTTCAATTTCCTCTTTGCGCGCCTGCAAAACCACATCGGCCACCAAATCCCATTTGTTCACCACCAGAATGCAGGCTTTCCGTTCTTCCACAATTTTCCC
Source organism: Verrucomicrobiota bacterium (assembly GCA_040754135.1). Lineage (GTDB taxonomy): Bacteria > Verrucomicrobiota > Verrucomicrobiia > Limisphaerales > SIBE01 > JBFMDG01. The sequence continues at coordinate 9,963 of JBFMDG010000094.1, read as the reverse complement.
GGCCACTTTTTTATCGTGCGCCGTCACGCCGGCTTCCGCATCAATCACGAAAACGGCGATGTCACAACGCGCGATGGAATCTTCCGTCCGCTTGACGCTGAAAAACTCGATCGAGTTGTCGATGCGCTTTTGCTGACGCACTCCGGCCGTGTCGATGAGAATATATTTTTCGCGGAGGCCTTCGGTTTCGACTTCGAAAGGCACATCTACGGCATCGCGTGTTGTGCCGGGAATGGGGCTGACGATGAGGCGTTCCGACCGGGTGAGCGCGTTGATGAGAGATGATTTGCCGACGTTGGGACGGCCCACGATAGCGAGCTTGAGCGGGCCGGGCTGAGGCGGAGGTTCTGCGATCTCCGCGGAATCGGCGCCGGAAATGGCGGCGGGTGCAAGTTGCGAAATCTCCACTTCTGATCCGGATTCGGAGGGTGATGGCAGCCATTGGAAAGCGCTTTTCATGAGGGCTTCGATGCCTCGTCCATGAATGGCGCTGACCGGAAAAAGACTTTCGAAACCAAGTTCGGCAAATTCGCTCACGTCGGCTTCGGCCCGGTCGTGATCCACTTTGTTGACGGCCACCAGGACTGGTTTAGCCGATGCGCGGAGGCGTTCCGCTACTTCCTTATCGAGTGGCACCACGCCCTCCTGCACATTCACGACCAGGATGATGACCTGCGCGGCTTCAATCGCCAGTTCCACTTGTTCGAGCGCTGCCTTGGCAATCACGTCCACAACCTTTTCGCGGCGATACAATCCGATGCCGCCCGTGTCCACGAGCGTAAAACGGCGCCCGCCCCATTCGGCTTCGGCGCTGACCCGATCGCGTGTGACGCCCGGTTCGTCATGGACAATGGCAATGCGGCGTCCGGCGATGCGATTGAACAAAGCCGATTTGCCGACGTTTGGCCGGCCCACGATGGCGATAAGACCTGACATGCCACTTAAGATGAATTCAGGTCTGGAAAAGCAAAAGCGAAATTACTGACCCAATCGTGAGGGACTGAGGAAAGCCTGCCGCAACATTTCATTTCCACAGCCGAGGTGCGCTGGGCCATGCACGGTGGGCCGTTGACGGCCGTTGACGTGCCGGCCGGAGGTTTGGGCTTGAGGAGATGGGGAAGGTTGAGCAAGGCTTCCCGCGACGATCCAATTCCATGACGACAATGCCTTCTTCACCGCCGCCAAAAGGGCGCGGTTGTTTCTTTTATGGCTGCCTGACTTTGCTCGTGCTGTTTGTGCTGGGGGCGGTTGCGACCTATTTCGGCGTTCGTTATGCCATTCGCTCGACGGTCAACAAGTACACCGATAGCCAGCCGTTGCCATTGCCCGCGATCGAAATGCCCGAGGTTGATCAAGCGGCGCTGAAAGAGCGGCTGGCGAATTTCAAAACGACGCTCGAAGCCGGTGACAAAGCGGCCGAGTTGAGTTTGACCGCGGACGAGATCAACGCGTTGATTGCTTCGCATCCCGATTGGCAGCCGTTGAAGGACAAAGTTTACGTGACGATTGAAGGCTCGGAGATTAGCGGACAGGTCAGCATCCCATTGGAGCAGATGGCGCCAAGTGTTTTCAAAGGACGCTATTTCAACGGCTCTGCCAAATTCAAAGTCGCGTTGGAAAACGGAAAGCTCGTGGTGACGATGGTGGATGGCCAGGTCAAAGGCGTTGCCATTCCGGAAAACGCGCTCGTCCACATGCGGAACACAAATCTCGCGCTGGAACTCGAAAAAAATCCGGACGCCGCCGCTCATTTGAAAAAGCTGGAAAGCATCCAGGTCAAGGAAGGCAAACTGTTGATCCGCTCGCAACCCTGGAAAGGGGAGAGCCCATCCCCAGAAAACGCGGTGAAATTCTGAGCGGTCCACGCGGCGCAATCTCATGCGGGCTGGCGGAGGACAGCGAGGGAGCAGAGATCACGGCACGGATAAGTTGCCAAATCGTTTCAATACTTGTTAACTTCGCGCAACCACATTGGAGCGGCGGCTCAGATGGTTTAGGTGTCCCTGGACTGCTTCCAATTCAACATGCGAGGATTGATGAAAACGATGATCTCCTTGGCGGCATTCGCAACGATACTTCTTCCTCTTCACGCGGCCGAGAATTTGACCGGGGCGGAGGCGGTTTTAAATCATTTGGCATCCGACAGACAGGCCGCAGCGCGAACCGGGCAGGCGCCCGAGAATCCCTGGACGGCATTCCGAAATGATGGCGCCGTATTTCAGAAGGAGGTCGCAAATATGGCAGATGAACAAGCGGCAAAAGGTTGGCTCGCTCTTGTGGACCGATGGTTTGCTCTCCAGGATCAGGTCAATCCATCGGATCAGATCGGACGTCGTAGCGCACGCTTTACCGAGGTTCTCGATCTTCTCCCGCCCCCGCGGACCTGGCAAATCATCTCTAAAGAAATAGACCAACGGCCCAAGTCCTCGGGAAAAAATTCCGTGCGCCTCACCTTGCTGCAAATGGCCGGTCACCTCCTCGTGGGAGATGAAGCGGCCGTGTGGAAAGATTTAGCTTTGCTCGAAAAACTCCAAAAGGAGGAGGATGACGTTGGTGGGAGCGTTGCGTTTCTTGGCCAGATCGCGGACGCTCTTCTGGATCAAGAGTTTAATCCGGACCGAGCTCTCGAGGCTTTCGAACTCCAACTCAAAGCGGTTGAAGCCGGGGAGAATCCGCGCTTCGGCACCTTCGAGGTTCCCGATTTGGTGACGCTGGCCGGAGCAGAAAAAGCCGAGGCGTTATTGCGCAGACTACTGGTTCTTCCCGAATCCCGATGGAGTATCGAAGCAGGAAATCCGACGCGTCTTTTGGCCAGGAAAATCGCCTTGCAATTGATTCAACAGTTGAAGACGCCTCCGTGGCACCTCACTCTGGGCATTGATCCTGACTCCGTAAAGTTGTACGAACAACTCTCGACTCGCTTCCCACCTTCGATTGAGGAGCCTGCATCGGAAGCCGACGAAAACGATCCGAAGCGGCTCGCGCGGCGTCTCGCGCGGCAACCGGACTATCCCGGGGATGAACGCAGCCATGCTGAAGCTTTTTATTTTTTGGGCTTGATTGCCAGTGGGCGGACGTCGGAGGCCATGTCGCTGGCTACGAAATGGCATAAGGAACGCGTCGATTTGCCCACCGACGGTTTGCTGGCATTGAAACGCGCTGGAGTAACTCGCCCGCTGCGAGATTTTCTTCACGAACTGCTTTCGAAACAACCGGAGCTCTCGCTTTGGTATGATTACATCGAGGTCGCCACCGAAACTGGCCAAACCGATGAGATGGTCGCTCTGGTTCGCGCTGCGTTGTCTCGAGAAGGCTTGTCCGAAAAACGCCGCACGGAATTGCGAGGGCAACTTTATCTCGCGTTATTGGCCGCGGATAAAGTCGAAGAGGGCGTTGCCGAGATAAAAAAAGTCCTTGCCGATACGCTGGGTGAAACCAATGAAGAAGAGACTTCGCGTTTATTCCGGCATCACTCGCTTCTGCAAAACTCATTGCGCCGATGGCAGCATTATTCGCGTCGAAACCAGTCCAGCGAGAGCTTGCGGCTGGCGCAGCTTGGATCTTTGCTCCATCGACCGGAGTGGATTGAAGAAGGGTTGCGCGCGATGCGTGCGCAAACCAATCGCATGGACGTTTTCCTGGATTCGGAATGGGTGGAGCTATTGGCCGAAACGGGCCGGATGCGCGATGCGGAGGAACTGATCACCCGACTTCTGCTCCGCGTGCAAACTTCCGAGAGTGCGATGCTTGGAGCGATGCAAGGATTATTTGGGGGACGCATAGGAGGATGGACAGAAGCTGGCCGTTTATTAACCCAACTGGCTGGCCTTTATCACCGGGCGGGTCAGCATCGAGAAGTTTTGGTCCTGCTCGAACGCGCGCCGCAGTGGGGCATAAGAGATCTGGCGGACCTGCGGCAACAGCATGACCGCGGTCGAGTTCCTTTGGAAGTTCCCTTGGAAGTAATGGCGGCTGCCGCGCTGTTGCATGCCGGACGCAACGTGGAGGCGCGCGCAATCCTCGATCACGCCTTGAATCAATTTCCCGACTTCGACCCCGCTTACGAATTGTTAGTCAAGCTCGATGGTCAAAATGCCATTCAAAAGCTCGAGGCTTTGTCCGCACTGGATGCCTTCGAGGAAAGACCGCTGATCTGGAAAGCGGAATTGTTGCGTCAAGCTGGAAAACTGGAGGAGGCCGAAACGATCATTCGCACGGCCATTGCCATCGATCCTTCCGATGGCGAACAGCCCCAAGGGCATCGTCTGAAAGCTTACGCGGTCCTGGCGGAGATCAGAGATGCCCGCGGTGACGTCGCCCAGGCCAATATTTTTCGAGGCGCAGTCAAAGCGATTCGCCTGGCCGAGAGCGCCGATCGATTCTACGAGGCCGGGCTGTTGAGCCGTGCGGTGAAAATGTATCAGGAGTCCCTTCGCCAATTTGCAGATGCTTACTGCATTCAATCGCGTGTGGCCGTTCAACTGACCGAATTGGGCCAGCACGAAAAAGCAGCCGAGCATTATCGGCGCGCGTTTGAGCTCATGCCGGAGAGTTTTGGCCGCATCGAAACGCATTGTTTCGGTTGTGAGGGAGTTTTCAGCGGGCTTCAAGCCGGGACCATTGCGGAAAAGGTGTTTCAGGAGTTGGTTCAAAAAATGCCGGACAAACCGCAGCTGCATTATCTGCTCGGATATCTTCGCGAAGAGCAAGACCGGTTTGCGGAAGCGTTGTCCCATTATCGCCAGGCGGTTCGTCTGGATGCGAATTACTTGAATGCGTGGAAACAAATCGAATCGCTCGCCGATCGGGTGCCCATGAACCCTTCAGAACGGGCTGAGGCAACCTTGAATCTTCTGCGCCTTGACCCATTGCAAAGACATTCTTCTCCAGCGATTGCGCGAATTAAAGACCTAAAAGCTTTATGGGAGGCCGTGGCAGCAGCCACCCGGCAGCAGCCAAAATCAAACCCGAAAATCGTCTTTCCACTAGTCGCAAGTGCGGCGGAACTCGAGCGAAAAGAACAAGCCCAACGAGAACTCCGCGCGCAAATGGGCATCAAGGCAGAAGCCGATGAGCAGATGGAAACTTATTTTCGATTTTTCACCAATCCGGAGAAAATGACTCCGGCGCAAGTGATCGCGCAAAATGATGTCCTCCGGACAATCAGCAACACACTCGATTACCAGTTCATGAATCGGCGCTTCTAATCTTTTTTACCGCGCGTGCTGCCGCTGCAGCCATTCCGTCCAATCCGAGATGGAATCGATGTCGTTCAATTCGCGCAGCAAATGCAACTCGAGCCCGCTCGCTTGCGCCAGTTCTTCAGTCATCCTCAAGACGCGGTCCGTGCTCCACGGAATGTTCCGGAACAAACCGGGTTGCGGCCCGCGCAGCCCGATCAACCAATAACCTCCGTCCCGCGCCGGACCTAAAACCAGATCGACCGTTCGCAATGCCATCCACGCTTCGCTCAGATCCGCTGTCGTCATCTCAGGGCAATCGGATCCGATGATCAAAACGCGCTCCGCTCCCGCCGCGAATGCGTCAGCAAACGCGCGGTCGAGTCGTTCTCCCAAATCACCGGCCCCTTGCGGAGTCGCGCGCCATCCTGGTCGCAGCCAAGGTCGAATTTCAATCCCGGCATCATCCGGACTGAAACGCAGCTCGACGTTCATGCCGCTTCCAATGGTCGAAAGCACTTTTTCCGCAAGCTGGCGGTAGGCGAGGGCTGCGCCGTCGAAACCGAGCTCGCGCGCCAGTCGTGTTTTCACGAGTCCAGGACGGGGTGCCTTGACGAACACGATCAAGAGATCGGCGTTGGAACGGACCGGTTGTGGGCGGCTTATCATCGATTGATTTTTGGACAGCGAATGTGTGCGATGGGACGCTGCCGGCCAAGCACTCAGCTGCGCGGGACACCGCTGTCCACAAGAAAGACAAAACAATCAGCGCGCCGCGTGCGTCATCCGCAGTCAATTCATTTCTGTGCTTCAGAATTTTTGTGGGATGGATAAACCTGCGGCAACAACTTTCCGATTCGCCTGCCTATTTCGGGCAACTCACCTCATCGGCATGGCCATTGCTAAACGCCGCCTCGTCTCCTCGTAGGAGCAGATACTAATCACCGGCTCAGGGAGAGCTCGATCGAGTATCAGCCTACCACTCAGCTTTTCTACGGGGGATGTAACGCGGCTTCTCACCTCCTCAGACCCGGGGCGGGCGGCTGCATTTGAAAACACGCATGATCCAAATTTTAAATCGATTTCGTTTTGTCACTGTCACCGCCGCAGCATTGATCGTCTTTTTCCATTGCTCGAAAGCATTCGCCGCGACGCCAAAACAATATGCCGTGGAAGCGAGCGCCACCGTGCAAGCTTCGCCCGCGCAAATTCGGCTGACCTGGCCGGCCGATGGCAATGCCACCGGTTACACCGTCTCGCGCAAAGCCCCGTCCGCGAGTGCGTGGAGCACGCTCGGATCACTGCCAGGCAATGCCACTGGTTACACCGATTCGAGCGTCACCGCCGGCACCGCTTACGAGTATCAAATTTCCAAAACCACTTCGCCAGGTTACCGCGGATACGGTTACGTTTACGCCGGCATCAACGTCCCGCTCGTGGAAGGGCGCGGCAAAGTCGTCCTCGTCGTGGACAACACGCACGCCGCCGCGCTGGCCAACGAGTTGTCGCAACTCGTACAAAACCTCGTGGGGGATGGGTGGACGGTGATTCGGCGCGATGTGTCGCGCACTGACAGTGTGGCGAGCGTCAAGGCCCTGATCAAAGCCGAGTACAACGCCGATCCCGCCAACGTGAAATCGGTTTTTCTTTTCGGCCATGTGCCGGTGCCTTATTCGGGCAATTTCAATCCCGACGGGCATCCGGATCATCAAGGCGCCTGGCCGGCGGATGCGTACTACGGCGACATGGATGGCAACTGGACCGATTCGAGCGTCAATACCAGCAGTGCGGCGCGGCCCGCCAATCGCAACGTGCCTGGCGATGGCAAATTTGATCAGACCGATTTGCCCTCGAACGTCGAACTCCAGGTCGGTCGTGTCGATCTTTTCAACATGACCTGTTACGCCAACAAAACCCCTTCGCGTTCCGAACTCGATTTGTTGCGCCAATATCTGAACAAGGATCACAATTGGCGGCACAAATTGCTCAACGTCCCGCGGCGCGGTTTGGTCTGCGACAACTTCGGCGAACGCGACGGGGAGGCATTCGCGGCCAGTGGCTGGAGGAATTTTGCGCCCATGTTCGGCGCGGCCAATGTGACGTCGGTGCCCGGCTGGACCTATTTTACGACGCTCAGTTCGCAGGGCTACGTCTGGTCCTACGGTTGCGGCGGCGGCAGTTATTACACCTGCGATGGCATCGGTTCTTCGGACAATTTCGCCACCACCGATATCCAAAGCGTCTTCACCATGTTTCTGGGCAGTTATTTTGGCGACTGGGATAACGAGAGCAATTTCCTTCGAGCGCCGCTCGGGACCACCACGTATGGGTTGACTGCTTCCTGGGCCGGACGACCGCACAATTTTTATCATTCGATGGCCCTGGGCGAGACCATTGGACATGGCATTCGACTCAGCCAGAACAACACTTACGGAGGAACTTACTCCGCGCAGAACTGGGGCACGCGCCAGGTGCACGTGGCCTTGTTGGGTGATCCGACGCTGCGCCTTCATCCCGTGGCGCCGCCCTCCAGTCTCGTTGGCTCCGCAGTCGCGGGCAATGTGGTGCTGAACTGGTCTCCGGCAGTGGAAAGCGATCTCCAGGGGTATCACGTCTATCGCAGCAGCTCGCCGCTCGGTCCCTTTGCGCGCGTGAGCGGCAGTGCGCCATTAACGACGACCACGTTTACGGACGCGGTGGCCTCGGGCACCTACACTTACATGGTGCGCACGATCAAACTCGAGCAGTCGGCGAGCGGCTCATATTTCAATGCCAGCCAGGGAGTATTCGTCACGGTGAATACCAGCGGCAATGGCGGCGGCACACTCGTTCCGCCCGCGAACCTCACCGCCACCGCTGCATCCAGTTCGCAAATTAATTTGAATTGGTCTCCGGGTTCCGGCAGCGAAACCGGATTCAAGATCGAGCGCAAAACATCCGCTTCGGGCGCCTACGCTCAGATTGGGAACGTCGCCGCCGGAGTGCGCAGTTACAGCGACAGCGGCTTGTCCGCGGGAACGCAATACTTCTATCGCGTTCGCGCCAGTTATGCTCAGGGCGATTCGAGTTACAGCAACGAATCGAGCGCCACGACGAGCAGTTCTGGCGGTGGAAATAGCGGCGGCAATGGCGCAGCGGTGTTCGTATCGACCGACACGGCCACGCAAGGCAATTGGAAAGGCAAATATGGCGCGGAAGGCTACTCGGTGATCGGGCGGCCCGCGAATTATCCCGCCTACGCGCAAGCGAGCTTGAACAGCGGATTTGAATATCAATGGAGCGACTCGACTTCGGACGTGCGGGCGTTGCAACAACCAACCGGTTCGAGCCGCATCGCTGCCTGCTGGTTTTCGCCATTGAATTTCACTGTGCCGCTGAACCTGAGCGACGGGAAAACGCATCGTGTGGCGCTCTATTTCCTGGATTGGGACACGACGACGCGTGTGCAAACGGTTGAGGTGCTGGATACGGCCAGTGGCGCGGTGCTGAATTCGCAGACGGTCAGTTCTTTTGCAGGAGGGAAGTACTTGATTTGGGATTTGAAAGGCAATGTGACATTTCGGTTTACGCGCCAGGCCGGCAACAACGCCGTCGTTATGGGCCTGTTCTTCGATGCCGCTCCGGCGGAAATTGGCGGCGGCGGAGGATCCACAACACCGGTCACCGCCAAAGTGGTCGGTCTAACCAACACTGGATTGAAACTGCGCCTCACCGGGCCAGCTGGCCAGCAGGTCCGCGTTGAATCATCGAGTGATTTGAAAACGTGGCAGGCAGTCGAGACGGTGACTCTGAACGCATCGGAGATGGATTGGGTGGATGCGACCGCAATTGGGGCGGGCTCGCGCTTTTACCGCGCGGTGCCGATGCCTTAAGGCCGTCGGTTAGTTGGTGTAGCGGACCGTGCCGGAGCCATCGACTTTGTAGCCCCATTTTGCGATGTGATCCGGTCCGGGAAGAAATGGATCTTTGCGCGCAGCGAGCATCTCGTGCAGCTGCGCGTCCAGCCGCGATTGTAAATCAGCGTGTTCGGTTCGGCCGACGAGATTGGTCAATTGCTCGGGATCTGTTTGCCGATCGAACAGGAGCCAGGGACCGTTCAGATCGCGAGCGTAGGTGTAGCGCGCGGTGCGAATAGCGCGGTATTCTCGACCGCCGGTGCGCCGGCTGAATTCACCAAACGGCGCCACGCACGAAATCAAGGCGGCGCCACCCGAAGGATCCGGCCCGCCACGCATGCACGCTTTGAAATCCAGCCCTTCGACCGTGCCGGGAATCGGAATTGCGCAGAGGCTCAATAGGGTGGGCATCACGTCTTCGGTGTTAATCGTCGCATCGAGCCGGCGCGGCGGAATCCCCAAACGAGCGGGCAATCGGAACAACATCGGCACACGCGTCGATTCCTCGAACGGCTTTTGTTTTCGAATCATGCCGAGCGAACGCAGCATATCGCCGTGGTCGGACGTGAACACCACGATGGTGTTTTCGGCAAGCCCCGTCTGTTGCAAAGTTTCGAGCAGCGCCCCCACGCAATCGTCGAGCGCCGTGCAATGCGCATAATATCCGGCCAGTTCTTTGCGCGCTGCTTCGCGCAAACCCTCCGGCACATTCCCGCGCAATTTGATCGTTTCGGCGGAGTACATTGCGCGGTATTTGGCGGGCGCGGTCTCATAAGGATTATGCGGCGGTCCCCAGGCGAGCCACAGGAGGAATGGCCGTGTTGAGGTCGCGCGGTTTTCCAGATAACGTTGAGCTTCGCGGGTCTGAGCAATGGCATCGTATCCTT
>JBFMDG010000093.1:0-14969 GCA_040754135.1 Verrucomicrobiota bacterium | reverse complement strand
CCTTTTGCGAGAAAACAGGACCCCACGGAATTTTCAGACAGGCTCTTATGTGCCGCACAACCCTGAGCGTCGGCTGGCGCGGAGAGATTTACGACTGCGATTTTAATCAGATGCGCGGCATGCAACTACAAAATGGCAAGCCGCTTTACCTCTGGGACATTACTCCCGAGGACTTGCTTAACCGCCGCATCGCTACCGGATACCACTGCTTAGCTTGCACTGCGGGTTGCGGCAGCAGTTGCACGGGCGCGCTGAATTCACTGGTGTGAAACCAAACCATGAAATGATTTTTGGAACTGTTCTTCGAGCAATCGCATGACCACACTAGCGCCACGGAAGTCGCAAAGCGGGCATTGCAGCTCCGAATACATTCGCGTCTATAACCCTGTAACCGTTCAACGCTCCAACGCTCCTTTTCCCAACTCAGAAAGGTACCGGACCAAATCGCGAAATTCCTCGCGCGCGAGCGCATCCGCCAGGCCTGCCGGCATCACGGAACCATTCTCTTTGCGTTCTTTGATTTGATCGCGACGCAGCCGAATCTCCCGGTTCAAAGCGACATCTCGCAGAACAAATTCCTCGGCCGATTCGCGCACTGCGTAGCCCTGGTATTCCTCGCCCTCTTTCGTCAAAACGCTCGTGGACATGAAGCCTTCCTTGATTTCTTTCTGCGGATCGATAATCGCGCCAATGATGAAATCCAGCGGTTGCGCCGTGCCCAACGCGCTCAGGTCGGGTCCAATCGCGCCGCCCTGTCCTTGAACTGCGTGGCACGCGACGCAGCCGAGCTCTGGCCGCTGAAAAATTTCCGCGCCGCGCCTGGCGTTTCCCGAGGCGCGAACTTCCTGAGAAAATTCGCGGATAAATTCTGGCGTTAATTGAATCGGTTCCGCCTTGAACCCAGCGGCGAGATTGAAGAGACCGGCGAGGTCGGCATCCTGGCGGCCGGCGGCCGCGAGATGGCGCAAGGCCAGGCGCGCATTCGTGGGTGTGGGCAATTTTTCTTTAAGCGCCACTGTCAAAGCCGCGGCGCCGCCTTGTCGTTGCAGGAATGCGGCGAGCAGCGGAGGAAGATGTTCCGCGCTGGAATCGATCGAAAAGACATTGGCGGCGAGAATGGCGGCTTCCTGCAGATTGATCGCGGACAAGCCGATGGCGGCAGGGGCGCGTTCTGCTGCGGTTGAGGCGGACCGGCCGAGGGCGGCGAGGAATTCCTGATTCTCGGCTCCTTTGATTTCAGAAAGAGCGATTGCTGCGGCGATGCGCAATTCCTGACTTGGATGCGGTGGTGCGAGAACGGCTTTCGCGTTCGGCATTAGTTCGGACACTTTCCATCGCGCGGCCAGGTTCAAGATTGCCGAGCGCAAGGAAGCGTCTTCGGATTGATTCCACAAGCGCTGCAAGGTTGCGGCAGCATTGGCGGGTCGGAGGTGGGGGCGCACGCGTGCGTTTTCGTGAATTTGGGCAAGCACACGTGATTGCTGCCGGGAATCAAACGTGCCGCCAATGATGAAGGTTTGGGGATCGAGCAGTCTGGTCCAATCACTCGCATTGCCCACTTCCGCGAGCAGCTTCAGAAACGATTCGCGTTGTGCCGAAGCAACCGCCGGGGAATCGATCAATTGCCGCACAGCTTGCAGAGTGTCGGGTGTGCCATCGGCACGCACCAGCAATGTGAGGCGCGCCAGCTTGAGGTCGAGATTGAATTTGCCCTGGCGAAACGGTTCGAGCCAGAACGGCTTCAATGCGAACACCGCCTGGTTCAAAGCGTAATCGAGAAATTTATCGGTGGGAAAATCCGCGGCCAGCGCAGCGACTTCCATGGCGCTGGCGGTGGGCACATAAGTGCAGGCCACGACCGCGTGCAAACGGACGCGCGGATGTTCATCGATGACGAGTGGTCGCAACAGCGCCAGCGGATCTGGCAACCGCTCCGCCCAGGCGCCGACCACGCTTGCGGCATAAGCGCGGGCGCCAGGATCAGCGGCCTGGCACAAGCGCGTGAGCAAATCCACCGTCACCGTTTCATGGCTCTGAAAAACTCCGAGCGCGTCACATAACTCACGTTCGGTGCGTTGTGGCCGGGCGATCCATGATTGCACGTGCGTGAGAACCTCCTCCGCTGCGCGATCTGCCAGCGTTCTTTTCGCAAACTGCCGCGTCCAGCGGTCAGGCGATCGCAGCGCTTCGAGCAATTCCGGCACGGATGCTTTCGCAAGATTCGGCATCGGGGTGACCGGACGGTTCTTCGCTGTGATGCGCCAGATGCGTCCGTGCGTTTTGTCTCGATCAGGATGACGGAACGACGCCTGGTAATGGCCGATGATGGGATTGTACCAATCGCAAATGTAAAGCGCGCCATCCGGTCCGAACTTCGCGTCCACGGGCCGGAAATTGCGACTGCTCGACCGCAACAAAGGGGGGAGATCCTCGAGACTGAACCCGGCGCCGTCCTCGCGAATCTGCAAAGCCCAGACCGCATTGTTGATATAGCCGCCGACAATCAGCGCGCCTTGCAGTGCTTCGGGAAAATGGGAGGTGCCGACGATGTCGCCGCCGCTCGACTTGCGGCCTTTGCCTTCCTTCCAAATCAAGGGCGGCGGAGCGGGGCGATGATTCACGATAAGACCTGGAACGGGATAAATGAATGAGCTGTTGTTCCCCGCGATGACGACGGGTTCGCCCCAATCGGTGAAAACATAACCCCAGGGATTTTGCGGTTCGTAAGCCGAGCCATAAAATCCTTCGAGCCGAAGCAGCTTTGGCCGGAGCCGCCAGAGGCCAGCCTGATTGAGTCGCACAACGCCGAAAGGAGTTTCCACATTCGAGTGGATATGAAGTCCCTGGCACATCCAGAGTTCTCCGCCAGGACCCCAGTGGAACGAATTGATGTTTTGATGATTGTCGCCCGTGCCAAATCCCCGGAGCAGCGTGCGCCTCTCGTCCGCTTTGTTGTCGCCATTTGTGTCGCGCAGAAAAAGCAGCTCCGTGCCATGCCCCACGTAAACGCCGCCATGCCCCAATTCGAGTCCGGTGGGAATGTGCAGGCCGTCCGCAAAAACCGTGGTCTTGTCGGCGCGCCCATCGCGGTCGGTGTCTTCCAGCACGAGCACTTTGTCATCCGGCGTTTGTCCGGGCTCGATTTGCGGATAGACCGTAGAACCAATCACCCAGAGCCGTCCGCGCGCATCGAAACGGATCTGAATCGGTTTGACGACTCCATCTTTTTCGGACGCGAACAGGTTTACTTGAAAGCCATCGGCGATTTGAAACGAGGCGAGTTCAATGGCCGGATCTTCGGTTGCAGCGCATGCGCTGATGCCACTCATCCATGCCGCCACCAGCCCCGTCCAAAGGAATCGAAAAAACGCGCCGGGAATTTGGATGCTCATTTTCATTTAGCCAGCGCTTCGGCGAGGCCGCGGATTTTCCTTTCCTCGGAATGAATCAGGGGAAGGAATTTTTCGCGTTCGGCCGGAAACCAGCGAATTTTCGGATCGCGATGATCTCGACTGCTGGGTTGTTCGGTTCGGTCCCCAGCGAGGAAAGCCCAGTTCGAAGGACGCCAGTAATAGTTCCAGAGCTGATTTTTGCTGCGGATGCGCTGGCGCATCAGCTCCCACTGCGCCGGCGCAAATGCGCCCGACTTGCGATCCATTGGAGGGAAACCGTCGCGGGGCGCCAACCGAAGCTGGCGGGCGATTTCTTGAGCGACAAGAGCGTGGCCCATGTCCGTGAGATGCAGTCCATTGCTCGTCAAATGCCGAGGTTCCTTCCGGTGCGATGTCAACGCCTGGAACAGGTCGCAAAAGATCCAGCCGTTTTTTTGCGCGAGACCGCGAAGCACCTCCACGTAACGAGCGAGGTCGCCATTGCGCGTGGAAAGATCGGGCAATGGCGGTTCGGGTTTTTCAAACGGAATGGGAGAGAGCAGGACGATGCGGCGCGTGTGCTGATTAAAAATTCCGAGCAGAGATTCCGCCGCGGCGCGGAAAGCCTCGAGTTGGCCCAATCCGGCGAGCGCTTCTGTTTGGCCGAATTGCGCGATGATAATCGAGGCGCCGGCCTGTTCGAGTTGCTTTGGCCACGATGGAAAATTCAATTCGCGCGGCTGATCGAACACGGTATCGCCTTCCCAGGCGAGCGAGACCACGCGAACGGTTTTGTCGGCGGCCGCGACGCTGATGAAGCTTTCGAGATGGCCAGATTCTTGAGCGGCGACGATGTTGGCGCCGCCTGTGAAAGCGATGACATCGCCATTTTTGAGTTCGAATCCAGAGGTCCAGCGCGCCGGAACTGTTTCCGCGGCGATGCGGCTGAGTTGGAGCGCCGCCAGCCAAAGGAGGGGGGCCAGCAGCCGCAGTGCGTTGGACCTGGAGCGCATGTCTGGATTCTGGAATCAGCCGCGGGTTGCGTATAGCAATTTTTTCATTTCGCAATGTTCGCGCTACGTCTGGCGGCGGGCGGCGGAATCGTCCTCGGCGGCGTCACGGATCGATTTGAGCGCTGCTTTGAAATCCTGAGGCAAAGGCGCCTCGAAGGTGATTTCCTCGTTCGAGCGCGGGTGGCGGAAAGCCAGCTCGCGCGCATGCAACATCTGGCGCGGAGGGGTGTAGCCGGTGAGATCCTGCAGGCGTTTGTTTTGACGCGGGCCGTAGATCAAATCGCCCACGAGCGGGAAACCGAGGTGATGAAAATGCACTCGAATCTGATGGGTGCGTCCGGTGTGGAGGAGCGCTTCGACGAGCGTGGCGCCCGGCAGCCATTCCAGGACGCGATAGCTGGTCCAGGCTTCGCGGCCGCGTTCGTCAGTGACGGCCATGCGTTTGCGGTGGCTTGGGTGACGCGCGATGGCGGCGCGAATTTCGCCCGACATTTTCTTCAACTCACCGCAAAGCAGCGCGTGATAAACCTTGCGCGTTTCACGATGTTGAAATTGCGCAGCCAGGGAAAGATGGGCCGAGTCATTTTTGGCAATCACCATGCAGCCGCTCGTATCCTTGTCGAGACGATGAACAATTCCGGGACGAGCCACACCGCCGATCCCGCTGAGCTGGCCTCGACAATGGTGGAGCAACGCGTTGACCAAAGTATGCTCGTCATGGCCTGCGCCCGGATGAACCACCAATCCAGGCGGTTTGTTCAGCACCAGGAGATCGGCGTCTTCGTAAAGCACATCGAGTGGAATTTCCTCCGCTTGCGCCGTCGCCGATTTCGCTTCAGGCCAATGCACGTCGATCCGTTCGCCGGCGCGGGGATGATGCGTGGGTTTGGCGCATTGGCCATCAACACGAATGTGGCCTTGCTCGATGAGGCGTTGAATGGTTCCGCGTGAAACAGCGGGGTAACGCGTGCGCAAAAAAACGTCGAGCCTTTCCTGCGGCAACGACTGCTCGATCAAAAAGCTTTCGTCGCGAGAAGCCATGCGCCAGTACTAGGAGCGGGGTGCTTCCGAAGCGGGTTTGGCGGGGCGCAGGTTCCAGAGCAGCGCCAGGCCGGCGACGAAAATGACCGCGCTTATCACCTGGCCCGGAGTGGCAAAGCCCAGGAAATACTGGCGGTAATCGCCGCGGAACGATTCGACAAAGGTGCGCAGAAGCGCGTAAGCCACCATGTACACTCCGAACACCTGTCCATCGAATTGCTTCCGGCGATAAAGCCAGGCCAGGCCGAGGTAAAGGCCGAAGTTCAGGAGCGCTTCATAAATCTGCGTCGGGTGCACGCCTTTCCCGAATGTCTCATGCATCGATGGGAAGTGAATGGCCCAGGGCAATTCGCATGCGCGACCGTAGCAGCAGCCGTTCATCAAACAGCCGATGCGGCCAAAAGCATGGCCAAGCGCAATGCTCGGCGCGATGATATCGGCCACTTTCCAGAGCGGGAGTTTTTTGCGGCGCGCATAGAAGATGACGGCGAGGGACGCGCCGATCAGTCCGCCGTAATAGACCAGGCCGCCGCCGCGCAGATTGAAGATGGCCAGGAGCGGTTTTTCTGCGAAATCCGTTTCCCAATGTGTGATCACGTAGAGCAAGCGCGCGCCGATGACCGCGCCGATGATGAGCCATGGGGTGAGATCGAGAATGGCTTCGCGAGAAATTCCGGTCAGCAACGCGCGCCGGCCCGCCGTCCAGTAAGCGGCGAAGAATCCCGCGGCGGCCAGCACGCCATACCAGTAAATCGGCAATGGCCCAAGGTGAAATGCAACCGGATCCACAGTTCGAAATTACGGTTCGGTTGGAGAGGTGACAAGCAGCAATCCCCGGCGCGGCGCCGCCCATAAGCGGGGCGCCTGGCAAATGCTGCCAGCTCCCGCAGTGATCGAGTCACCAAATGAAAATCCAGGGTTCATATGCGCGGATGGTACATGTCAGTGGACGGAAGCTTCCACCGGATTGATGGCTGCCCGCAAGGTCTCGGAAATATGATGCTGATGCTCGGGCGAGATGATTTTGCGTCCGTCGTGCGACAGATAAAACGAATCCAAAGCGGCGCCTTTCTCGGTGCAAATCTTCGCGATGGAAATGTCCAGGTCCAGGCGAGTGAACACTTGCGAGATGGTGTAAAGCAATCCCACACGGTCTTCCGTCTCGATTTCGAGCACCGTGAAGTAATCTGAAGTTTCGTTATCGAACCGAATCACGGTGGGCATCCGTTCCCCTTCGAAACCCTTGTACAATGCGGGCGTCACCGCTTTCTGTTTCGCAATCAGCGCCCCCAGATTGACGTCGCCGGTCAAGGTTGTGACCAGAATGCGCTCGAACTTTTCCCGTTCCTCTTTTTTGGCGAGCAAGCCGGTGCGGGCGTCGATGACGAAAAAGGTGTCGAGGATGATGCCATCGGTGCGGGTGAAGATTTGCGCGCTGAGAATGTTCAATCCGGAAGCGGTGAGGGAGCCGGCAATTTTGCTGAACAAACCGGCGCGATCCCAGGTGCAGATGGTGACGGCGGAATAACCGCGATCCGGTTCATTATGCCACTCGACAATCGGTTCGAGAGCGCGTTCCTCCTCGTCGAGCTGCAGGTGCATGAACCGATGGGTCAGCGTGAGGTGCGAAGCGATTTGGCGCGCGGTATGGATTTGGAAATAACGCGGCGGCAAATGATTGAAGTGCGCCTGAATTTCCTCGTCGGAAATCGTGCGCGGCAAATATTCCCGCGCTTCGTCAGCGAGCAGCTCGCGTTGTTTTTCCTCGGCCCGGATGAAATCGACGGCGCCCTGGAGGGATTGCATGGTGCGGCTGAACAGGGACCAGAGCAGCGAATCTTTGAACCCGTTCCACAATTGATCGCTGGTGCCGAGCGTATCGGCAAACGTATGCAGCGTCAGGAGCATGAGGTTTTCCGCGGTTTGCACGCGCAAAGCAAACTGGCGAATGACGGAAGGATCATCGAGATCGCGCCGCTGCGAGATCTGGCTCATGGCCAGATGATTTTCGATGATCAGACACATGGTGTGCGCGGTGGCGCCGTCGAGGTCGAGCCGTTTGGCCACCTGCAACGCCAGCTGCCCTCCGATTTCGGCGTGATCCCCTTCGAGGGCTTTGCCGGAATCGTGCAGAAGGAGGGCGAGATAAAGGATGAAGGGGCGTTCGATCTGTTGGAAGAGCTGCGCGTAATTGCTGAACGGCGGCTTTTGCGCGCCCCAGACCTGATCAAGTTTTTCGATGCAAATCAGCGTGTGCTCATCGGCGGTGTATTGATGATAAAACTCGTGTTGAACCAGGCAGGTCAGCTTTCCGAATTCAGGGAGATACTTGCCAAGGAAACCGACGTCGTGCATGGCGCGCAAAATCGGGGCCACATTGCCGCGCTGATTGAGAATCTCCTTAAACGTTTCATGCACGTGAGCGTCTTTAAGAAAATCGCGATCCACCAGGGAGAGTTGATGGCGGATGAGCTGGGCCAGATCGGGATTGAGCTTGAGATCCCTTTGTTGCGCGTGCAGGAAAACCCGCATCAACCGGCGCGGCTGATCGCGAAAAACACGGGGAGTGGTGGCGTGAATTTCACCATCGACAAATTTGAAGCCGTCCACGATTTGCTGGGTGGCGCGGCGCCGGCCGGTGCGGAAGAGATCGCGCAGGGAAGGGAGGCGCTTGGGTTCGGGGAGCAGGGCCAGGCGCTGCTCGACCGTGCGGGTGATGAGAAAAATGTTGCGCATGTGCGTGTAGAGATCGCGCATGAAATGTTCGAGCCGTTTGCGCGGCGAACGATCGGTGTAACCGAGGTTGTGGGCAATGGCGGGCTGAACATTTTTCGGCACGACATCCACGGGGCGGTTGACGTGGTAATGGAGGTCATTCCGCACGCGCAGCAAATAATCGTAGGCGGTATCGAGCTGTTTCTCTTCGCCGGCACTGATCAATTCGCGCTCTTTGAGTTCGCGCAGGGTGCGCGCGCGATACTTGAAGTAAGCCATCCACAGGAGATTCTGATAATCGCGCAGGCCGCCGCAGCCGTTTTTGATGTTGGGCTCCTGCATGGTGGCGGAGTTTCCGAACTTGGCGCGGCGCGCTTCCTGATCGGCAATGCGGGCTTCGATATACTCGTTTTCAAAACCGCGCACACATTTCGCAATCACCGTCGCCTGCATGCGCTTGAATAGCGGGTCGTCGCCGGTGACGAGGCGCGCTTCGATCAGCGACGTTTTGGACTGCATGTTCGTGTTCGCGACCTTCACGCAATCATCGATGCTGCGCACGGAATGGCCGACTTTCAATCCGATGTCCCAGAGCGTGTAGAGCAGCCCGTCGGTCAGGTTGGCCATGTAGGAGTTGGCCTTGCCCACGGCGAGGAATTCCCCGTTGTGAAGAAACATGATGTCGATGTCGCTGTGCGGATTCAATTCCGCGCGGCCATAACCGCCGATGGCGACGAGGGCGAGGGTGGGCACCGTGCCGGGTTTGACGGAGAGAGTTTTTTGGACCGACTCGAGCACGTGGTGAATGAGGAGATCGAGCACATGCGCGCGCGCCCGGGCGACGTCGCGCCCGGACCCGCCGGCGCGATGGAGCATTTTCAGCCGGTGATTTTCGAACCGAAGAAAATCCTTGTAACGCGCCAATTCGTCTTTCGGATGACGTCCCTCCGGCAGAACGAGGCGGCGCGCGGCATCGGCTTCAATTTTTTCGAGCAACGTCGGCATCGCGCAGGAAGGTAGGCCGAACCGGATCGGAAACGCAAGCGTCGGGCCGCAACTTGGTGATCCCGCGATTGTTTGCTACAGTGACGCGCATGGCCGACCAACTCGATCCGGACGCCGCCCTGATGCTTCGTGTGAAGCAAGGGGACATGGATGCTTTCGAGGATTTGGTCGAAAAGTACAAGCAACCGGTGATCAACCTTCTTTACCGCACGTTGCCCGATGCCACGGAGGCGGAGGATCTGGCGCAAAATGTTTTCGTCCAGGTGTACAAATCGGCGCATCGTTATCGCGTTTCCGCCAAGTTTTCCACCTGGCTTTTCACCATCGCCCGCAATTTATGCCTCAATGAAATCCGGCGGCGGACGCGCCATCCGGCGGAGTCGCTCGATCAGCCGCACGCCGAATTCGAGGATCAACCGGCGCGGCAATTTGAAGATGTTAAAACGTTTTCGCCCCCGGACGCGTTGTTGCAGAACGAACTTCAACGCAAGGTCGAGGAAGCGCTGGCCGAATTGCCGGAAACGCAGCGCACCGCGTTGCTCCTGTTTCGCGAGGAGGAATTGTCCTACGACGAAATCGCGCGCGTGCTCGACACGTCGCTCTCGGCGACCAAGTCGCTCATCCACCGCGCCCGGGAAACGTTGAAACAAAAACTCAAACCGTATTTGCGAACCGGCGTGTGGCGCGAAGGCAAACCGTGAGAAACTTTTCGCGTGAGCCGGTTTTAATGAGAAAGGAAAAATGAACGAAGCCGATTTCCAGGAATTGCTCGATCAGAGCTTGCGCCGGCCGCTCACCGACGCCGAGGAAAAAGCGCTGCGCGCCTGGTGCGCGACGCGCCCGCATCTCCAGCCCGACGAAGAGCTCGCATTGAATCAGCTCGTCCGCCAACTGCCCCCGGCTCCGGTCCCCTCGAATTTCACCGCTCTCGTGCTCCAGTCCGTGCGCAAAGAAGCCGAAGCCCAGGCGCGCCATCCCTGGAACGCCTGGCTCGAACGCTGGCGCATCGGCGGCTGGGTCCCTCGCCTCGCCCTCGGCGGCGCCATTGTCATGGTCAGTTTGATGGGCTATCGCGCTTATCAAGTGTCGCAGCGCGTCGAACGCGCCGAAAACCTGGCCCGCGTCAGCAGCGTCGCTTCCCTGCCCGATCTCGAGATGCTCAAGGATTTTCAAGCAATTCAATTGCTCAGGAACCCAACCAACAGTCTCAAGGCTTTGGAAGAGGCCGACCTGCTCCTGGCCGCTTTGCAGGAATAATCCCAGCCGCCATGCGCCGCCTGACTGCACTCCTCGTTGCCCTGAGCTCGATGTGGTTTGCATCCCATGGCCAGGCGCCCTTGCCCTCCCCTTCCGTGCCACAGCCGGCCAACCGTTCCCAAAATCAGCCTCCCCTTCCGCCCGCGCCCGCTTCGCCGATCGAACTTTTTCGCGAACTGCTGAAACTCTCCCCGGCGGAACGGGAACAAAAGCTCGCCCATAAAACCGAGCGGCATCGCACTTATTTGCTCAACAAATTGCGCGAGTATGAAAGCCTTGCTCCCGACGAACGAGAGCGCCGCCTCAAAACAGTTCAGCTGCGATGGTATTTGCGCCCGCTCATGGAACTGCCCGCGGAAAGACGCGTCACCCAGCTGAACGCGATTCCTGCAGATGACCGCCCGTTGATCGAAGAGCGGCTCCGTCAATGGGATCAATTGCCGGTCGAAGTTCAAAAGCAGGTTTTGACCAGCGAATGGATGTTGCAATACGTGGTGCAATTGGAAGCCAGCACGCCGGCGGGAAAAGAAATCATTCTGAGCAACATCACCGATACGCGCCGGCGCGAGCTGGAAGAGCAATTAGCCGGCTGGAAAGCTCTTCCCGCCGAACAACGCCAGCGCATGGTCGATCAGTTTCGACAGTTTTTCGAACTGCCGCCCATCGAGAAGGAGAAAACATTGCGGGCGCTTTCCGACGCAGAACGCCAGCAATTGGAACAAACGCTGAAACAATTCGAGCAATTGCCTTCGGCACAGCGGCAGTCGTGCATCGATTCGTTTCGGAAATTTGTCAACATGAGCAGCGAGGAACGAGCCCTCTTTCTGCGCAATGCCGAGCTGTGGAAGCAGATGAGCTCGCAAGAGAGGGAGGTCTGGAGAACGCTCGTTCGGCGCCTGCCGCCTTTGCCGCCCGGCATGTCGCCCGGTCCACCGGTGCCGGGCGGGTTCGCTGGTCCAAAACCACAGCCCAGCATTTCCAATGCGGCCGCGCGTTCCCCCTTGCCGCCGCAACCCTGACTCCGACCCAATCGGCAACAGATCTTCAAAGGTCGATTTTCTTTGGCGATGAAACCTCCGGACGGCGATTCACAAAACGAAACGCAGCTCGCGCAACGCATGGCTGCTTTGGGGGTGCGCGAAGAAGAGATCGAGGAAACGTTTGTGCGTTCCGGAGGGCATGGCGGACAAAACGTCAATAAAACCTCGACCTGTGTGCAGTTGCTTCATCGTCCGACCGGCTTTCAAGTGAAATGCCAGGCCACGCGCCACCAGGCCCGAAATCGCCAGCTCGCGCGCCTGATGTTGCTCGACAAAATTGAAGCCGCACGAAAAGCCGCCGCGGATGCCGAACGCGCTCGCATTGAAAAAGCGCGCCGCGCCAGGCGCCCGCTCAGCCGGGCGGCCAAAGAACGCAGGCTCGATCAAAAAGCCCGACGCGCCGCAAAGAAAGCGTTTCGCCGTCCTCCCAACGACTGATCGTAGCAGGCACGGCGATTTGTGTGGTCAGGATTTTGCCGAAGGGAGAGACGCGCGCTCTCCTTGCTCACAAACAAACGGTGATCTATCCCACGGTCTGGTCGGTCGGTTCCTCTTGCCGCGGCCAGGTTGGAATTGATTGGCTGGACGCCACCGATTCGATGGGTTGTGGAGCGGTGATCTCCTCGATGATCACGAAAACCACCGGGATGAGGATCAGTACCACCACAGTTGAAACGAGCGTTCCTACGCCGAGCGAAATGGCCATCGGCACAAGGAACAATGCTTGCACCGACGTTTCAAAAATCATCGGAGCCAATCCCAAAAACGTCGTGATGGCCGTCAAGAAAATCGGGCGGAACCGCCGCAAGGCCGCGAGAGCGGTCACTTGATTTGCCGGCTCGCCCGCTTCCAGAAACAGCCCGCGGGTTACGGCCAGCACAAATCCGCCGTTCACCACCATTCCGCACAGGGCGATCATGCCGAACACGCTGAAGATGCTCAAATCAAAGCCGAGCAACACATGCCCGAGAACCGCTCCAGCAAGGCTCCAGGGAATGGTCAAAGAAATCACAATGGCCTGGACGTAACTCCGCAGCAGCGCGGCCATGATCGCAAAAATACCGAATAAAGCCGCAACCAATCCCCACGACAAATCGTGAATGGCTTCGCGCTGCTCCCGTTGTTCTCCCTCGAACGAATAGCGCAGGCCGGGATACTTCTCCAAAATCTTTGGCAACTCGCCTCGGGCGAATGCCGACAGGATTTTGTTCCCGTTGTTTACGCCCGGGATGACATTCGCGGTGACGTTGAGAACGCGGCCGCCATCGACGCGTTCGATGCGCACCGGCGCATTGGTTTGCACAATTTTCGCCGCCTGGCTCAAAGGTATTTCTCCGCCGCCCGGAGCCCGAATCAGGAGCTCCTCCAATCCGCTCATCGATCGGCGGTCCTGGCGTGGCAGTTTCACCATGACCCGCAATTCGTCACGGTCCCGCGGTTGGCGCAAGGCTTCGGCGCCGTAAAACGAATGGCGGATCTGCCGCCCAAGTTCGAGCGCAGTCAACCCCATGCTGCGGCCTTCGGGTTTGATTTCGAAATTGAATTGCGGCATCTCCCGGCCAAACCCTTTGCGGACATCTTCAACGCCGGGATAACGTTCAATCACCGCTGCCACGTCGCTGGCCGCTTGCCGCAGGACATCGACTTCCGGATGGGCCAGTTGAATGTCAATTTCCGCCTGGCCGCCCGGGCCAAACATGTAATCAAAAAAAAGCGATTCCACATCCGGAATCGGCCCGATTTCCTCCCGCCACAAATTGGCGAACTGTTCGCTGGTGACCCGGCGCTTGCTTTGCGGCACAAGCGTTACCGAAACGCTCCCCAGGTTGCTCCCGCGATCGGCGACCGAGGTGAATGTGCCGACGAGAATGTTCGTTTCCCCGGTGCGCGCCAGGGCCCGGCGCGCCGCCGCCTCGATCTGAAAAGCCACTTCGCGTGTGCGATGCACCGGCGTCCCGGTGGGCATTTCGATTTCTGCATCGATGAAGTCCGTCTGGATGGTTGGCCGAAAAGTGAAATCGATTCGGCCGCTCCACAGGTAGGCGATGACCACGCCAAGACCGGCGGTGAAAATGGCCACCGTCAAATAACGATTGTGCAATGCCAGCATCAGTAATGGCCGGTAGCAACGCTCCATCAATCCGTCCAGCTTCAGACGAAGCTCGGTTTGCTTGCGATCGAATCGCGTGAACCACGAGTTTTCTTTTTTCCGTTTCGAAGTGGCGAGATGCGATGGCAGCACCAAAAGGCATTCCACCAGTGAAACGGTGAACACGGCGATCACCACCGCCGGCAACACCTGGAAAAAACGCCCCGCTTCTCCGGGCACAAACAGCAAAGGAAGAAATGCAATGATGTTGGTCGAAACCGCAAAAATCACTGGCACGGCCATTTGGGTCACCCCAGCCACCGCCGCTTCCATGCGCGGCATGCCTTGCGAAATCTTGTGGAATATGTCCTCGCCCACGACGATGGCGTCATCCACGACAATCCCGAGCGTTACGATGAAGCCGAACAGGGACATCATGTTGATGCTGGAATCCAGTAACGGAAGCAAACTGAGCGAACCGAGAATTGAAATAGGAATTCCAATGGCAGTCCAAAAGGCCACGCGCAATTCGAGGAACAAACCCAATGCCAGAAGCACCAGCAACAATCCCATCGCGCCATTCTTGATCAACAGCTCCAGCCGTTCCCGGTAATCGTCCGAGCTATCCCGCGACAAAGTAATTCCGACCGAGGCTGGCAAGTGCGGACGTTCCCGTTCGATAAACCGGCGCACGGCTGCGGCCACTTGCAGGGGCGCCTGGTTTTCCGAGCTGAACACCGATAGAAAAACGGCGCGCTTGCCATTGAAATAGGCTTCCCGCTCGGATTCCTCAAAGTCGTCGGTGATTTTGGCGATATCGGCCAGCCGGACACGCGCGCCACTTGCCGTGCTGACGATTGTGATTGCCTCAAATTGGCTCGCGAAATCCCGCCGCTCGGTCGTGCGCAACAAAATGTCTCCGCCGGAAGAGCGGAGTGTTCCGGCGGGAACATCCAAGGCGAGCGAGTCAATGGCTTCCGCCACGTCGTTCAACGTCAGCTGCAGCGCGCGCAGTTTCGATTGCGGGATCTCGACATGAATCTCCGGACGGCGCGCGCCGCGCACCTCGACGATGGAAATGTTGGGGTCGGCCAAAAGCCCGTCTTCGAGCTGCCGCGCATAATCCACCAACGTCCGCTCGTCCAGATCTCCATATATGGCCAGAGTCAGAACGCTGCGCCGGCGGCCGTCCCCCAGCGAAATGACCGGCAGCTCCGCTTCATCGGGAAAGAGGCTGATGCGTTGAACGGCGGCGGTGATTTCCTGGAGCGCGTGATTCCGATCGAACCCGGGCATGATCTGGACGGTGACTCTGGCCTCGCCTTCGGTGGCCACCGATTCGATTCGCCGCACCAATTCCAGTCCGCGAATTTCCGATTCGATCGGCAAAATGACGGAGCGCTCGACTTCTTCCGGGCTGGCTCCGCGGTATTCCATC